>CAZSIC010000053.1:0-21542 GCA_964606845.1 uncultured Bacteroidales bacterium | reverse complement strand
CCCGGAAAAACAAGAGAACTGTTGAAGGAGTCAGGATTTCCAAACGGGAAAGGTTTGCCATCAATAAACCTTACTACTACCAGCGATTATTTGGATTTATGTGAATATATCCAACAGGAGCTTTCTCAATTTGGCATTGAAATAAATATCGATGTCAGCACAGGAGCTACTTTCAGAGAAATGGTTGCCAATTCTAAACTTGAATTTTTCCGAGGATCGTGGATTGCCGACTATCCTGATGCAGAAAATTATATGGCACTGTTTTACAGCAAAAATTTTAGTCCTGGAGGCCCAAATTACACCCATTATGCTAATAAAGAATTCAATATGTTTTACCAAAAAGCAATGAATGAAACGATCGATTCTATAAGATACAAATTGTATCGTAAAATGGATCAGATCATTATAAATGATGCAGTTGTTGTACCTTTGTATTATGATGAGGTTGTGCGTTTTGTGCATCAAAATATCAATGGATTTGAAAGTAATCCGATGAATTTATTGAATATAAAACATGTATCTAAAACCAATTAACTAATGTTTATTGTTACCGACAGCGGATCGACCAAAACAAACTGGTCGATTATTAATAAAGATATCATCATACATTCTTTCAAAACAAATGGGCTTAATCCTTATTTTACTAACAGTGAGGCCATTACCAAAGAACTATCTCTTAATTTTCCCAAAGAGGTAGATCAAAATCAGATTCAAAACATTTATTTTTATGGAGCAGGATGCTCGTCTCAACAAACAAAACAAATCATTTTTAATGGATGTAATGATTTTTTTAAGCGGGCTAAAATAATCATTGAAAGCGATTTGATTGGGGCTGCCAGAGCACTATTTCTTAATCAAGAAGGCATTGTTGCTATTATGGGCACAGGATCAAGCACAGGTATTTATAATGGTAAAATAATTACCCATCAAATTAATTCGCTTGGCTTTGCAATGGGAGATGAAGGAAGTGGAGCCCATTTAGGAAAATTACTTTTGATAGATTATTTGCATCACAATTTTCCCGAAGACTTAAAAAAATTATTTGAAAATAAATATACATTAAGTAAAGATGATATTATCTATTCAATATATAAAAAACCATCGCCAAGTAAATTTTTAGCATCGTTTGCTGCATTTATTATTGAAAATAAAAATCATCCACACATTAAAAGTTTAATTCAAAAATCTTTACAAGAACTGTTTGAAAAATACATTTGTAAATATCCTGATTACAATAAATATTCACTAGGAATTGTTGGGTCAGTGGGATATCACCTAAAAACAGCATTGGAGCAAACAGCTCAAATTTATGGAGTTAAAATTGCACAAATCATAAAAGACCCGATAAAAAAAATGATAGATTATCATATCAAATCAAAAAAACAGGATACAAAATTTTAGTATTTTGATAACATTTTTTAAACTCGTATCTTTAATAAACAATGTAAAAAAGTAAAGTTAAAAATTAATTTATGAGAACCTGCATTATAATTGATGATGAAAAAAACGCAAGAGAAGCATTGGAAAAAATTATCCAACGGTATTTTAGTTCTCAGCTACAAATTGTTTTTATGGCCGATTCTGTTAAAGAGGGGGTTTTTGCCATCAATAAATATCGGCCAGATATTGTTTTTCTGGATATTGAGATGCCCGAAGAGAATGGATTTAAGCTGTTCGACTATTTTGACATTTACAATTTCGAAGTAATTTTTACTACTGCATATAAACAATATGCCATTGATGCCATAAAATTTGCAGCACTCGATTATTTACTTAAACCCATTAATTATATAGATTTACGCGAAGTACTTACACGCCTGGAAAAAAAACAACACAACCCTTCTAATACGGCACAAATAGAAGCTTTTTTGAGTAATTTGAATAGCGATAATGGTAATTTTAATAAAATTGCACTGCCTACACTCGATGGGTTTCAACTGGAAAAAGTAAACAATATTGTATATTGCCAGGCCGAAGAAAGTTACACTAAAATTTTTACCAACCGCAACGAAGCCATTCTGGTGGCACGTAATTTAAAAAGTATTGAAGAGATGTTACCCGAAGAATTATTTTTCCGTATCCACAAATCACACCTGGTGAATATGAACTATATTAAATCTTATAGTAAAACCGACGGATATAAAATAAAACTCGATAATGGTACTGAGTTGGATGTAGCCACACGCCGGAACGATGAATTTCTAAAGGCTCTAACTAAAGATAAGCGACTTAGAAAAGAATGAGAAAATTAATACTGATTATAGTTTTTGGTACCCTCTTATTTACACAAAATGCAAAAGGGCAACATTTCTATTGCAGGAATTATACCATTAATGATGGTTTACCCGATAATAAGATTAACACTTTATATCAAGATAGCCGTGGCTTTTTATGGATAGGAACATCTGCCGGAATAGCTAAATTCGATGGAAATAAATTTGAAATTAAAACATCGATTGACGGTCTTGCCGGCGATAACGTGGTGGCAATTACAGAAGACAATAATGGCAATATATGGTTTGGCTTTAACGATGGTGGCATTTCCAGCTTCAACGGGCACAAAATAAATACATATACCAAAAAGGAAGGACTGATTAGCAATAAAATTACTACCTTAAAATTTTTAAAAAAGTCTAATATACTTTGTATTGGAACAGAATACGGATTAACCATTTACGATGGAAAGAAATTTACCTCTTTTCCAAAAAATAAAAATTTACCCAAACAACGTTTTCTTGTAACATCTTTTTTAAAAAACAACAACTCAATTTATGTTTTTACCGATGGCAGAGGACTATACCAGTTAAATACAGATCAAAATTTACTGGAACAAATGCCTGTAACAAATGATTTATTTTTAAGGTCGGTAACTGCAACCCATGTTAGCAGTAATAAAGATACTATAATAAGTATCAATAATACGGGATTTAAATTTGTTGGCAAAGAAAAAAAGTTTATCAATGATACTATCGGACATATTTATGATTTTACCGAAGATGCTGAAAAAAATATTTGGATCGCTGTAAATAATAATTTCAAAAATTCTGGCGGCCTATATTTATTCGATGGCAAAAATATGACCAATTATAATTCATCTCTTGATATTAAATCACATGATATAAGAACACTAGCATTTGATCAGAAAGAAAATATTTTGTGGATAGGAACCGCAAACAACGGGTTGTTTTTATATCCAAAACACAATTTTTATTATTACAAACAAGAAGATTTTAATTTAAATGAATTTGAGTTTAACGACATGCTTTTGGATGATAAAAAACATTTATGGTTTACAACCCAAAAAGATGCTGTGGAAGTTTTACCCGATGGATCATTTAATGTTTATCCGTTTGAGTTGTTCGAAAATAGATTTAATCAATTCGTTAATAATGAAATAAAAATAAAATATTATTATTTAAACGACCCAACCGGATCGTTCGATAAGTACGATCGATTAATAAAAAATAGTAAATACCCTTATCCCAATCCTTATCTTACGACAGAAAATAATGAAGAAAAAGCAATACCGGCAACCAGTTTATATAAACCCTTAAAATATGATGTATTAATACAAAAAAAACTTAATGAGCTTAATGCTATTAAAAAAGACAGATACGGAAATATTTGGGTAGGCACCAATGTAGGTGTTTTCAAGATTTTAAAAGAATCTAATACGATAAAATATTTCGATCTGGAAGGAATTGATATATCTAATTTTGTATTTGGCCCTAAAAACGAACTCATTGTAACAAGCTGGAACGACCTGTTTATATATCATGATATTGAGGATAAACGATCCCGAAAAATATACAACTATTTCGACGGGATAACTCCGGTAAATATTAAACGGATTAAAAAAATTGATGACAAAATTTGGTTTATAAGTGAAAGTAACGGAATTTTTCTATATGATAATGGCAGTTTTCAATCATTTTTTAATTCAGATGAAACATACAATTCTTTTAACGATTTGTGTTTTGACCAAAACGGGAATATTATTTTAGGAGGAAAAAATGGAATAATTCAAATTTCAGAATTAATAAACGACACAATTGTTAACAGGTTAATATTAAGCAAAAAAAACAACTTGTTAGGCACAAGTATCAGGTGGTTAAATTGCACAAATGACAATTATTTAATTGCCGGAACAAATTCAGGAATAAATATTATAGATTTAAGTCAATTATACCAAAAAGGGGAAATCACACTTAAAAAAATTGGCAAAAATCAGGGTTTTACAGATTTTTCTGGTAAAATTTCAGCAATTACGGACGACAATCATTTATGGATAGGAACGCATAATCACTTAATAAAAGGGAATATAAATAATATATTAGATTCGCCTTACCATGAATATAGTCTTTATATTAAATCAATTGAGGTAAACAACGAATCTATCAATCATTCACAAGATACTATTATCGATAAATGGTCAGGTATTCCAAAAACTAAATTAATTTTTCCTTCGAATAGAAATTCCATTTCTTTCAATTTTGATGTGATACGATTTCTTGACTACGATAATATTGCTTATAGCTACAAGCTGGAAGGAAGCTCACAAGATTGGACTGAAATAACAAAAGAGCGTCGAGCAGTTTTTCAAAACTTAAAACCAGGCGATTATCGATTTAGAATAAAAGCCATTAATACTACAAATCAAAGCAATAGTCACGAATTAGCAATAAATTTTACAATTAAACGGCCTTATTGGAGCAGATGGTGGTTTTATATCCCTGCATCAATAATGATCATTCTTTTTATTTGGTTTATAATCTTTTTAAGAACAAAAAATATTAAAAAGCGGGAACGCCACTTAACTGAGATATCAGAGCGGATAGCTGAATTTGAAATGAAAGCATTGCGCGCACAAATGAATCCTCACTTTATATTTAATGCGATCAATTCAATTCAAAATTATATGCTCGATAATGATATTGATTCTGCATTAGGCTATTTATCTGACTTTGCTAAACTTATCCGTATTACACTTGAAAATGTATCGAAAAGAAATATAACACTTGATGAAGAACTAAATTACCTGAAATATTACCTTAATCTCGAAAAAATGCGTTTCGACAAGAAATTTGAGGTAGAGTTTATTCTACCACCCGAACTTGAACAACGTAAAATTGAAATACCGCCAATGGTCATCCAACCTTTTGTAGAAAACGCTATTAAACACGGTTTTATTTATAATAAAGATGATGCTAAATTAAAACTTGAATTCAAGTTTATTAAAGAAAACATATTAAAATGCATTATTGAAGACAATGGAATTGGCAGAAAAAAATCACGCGAATTAAATCGAAATAACAATAAATCTCACCAATCGAAAGGAACATTTATTACACACGAAAGATTATCACTTTTAAACCAAACCCAACCCAAAAAAGGATATAAAATAAATACTATCGACCTGTATGATGAATATAATCTTCCGTGTGGCACTCGTGTGGAAATTACATTACCGGTTTAAAAAAACAGGAACCGCAACAAATAGGCAGCCCCTGTTTTCTTAATTCCATTTTATTTATTTTTTTACCTGTTTTCTAACAAATAAGGAATAAACTCTTTGCCTTCAACTTTTGCATATTTAAATGAAGTAGAGCTATTGAAAGCAACATTATTTAACTTGAAAGGATCGTAAAACTTTGCGTATTTAAAATCGGCAAAACCATCAAAAAGAGTATTTTCAAAACTAACACCATCGGTAAATTCGATGTACTTAAAAATGGCTTCAGACATAAATTTTGAGTTGGAAAAATCGATAAAATCCGATAATTCCGTGTATTTAAAATATGCCAACTCTTCAAATTCGCAGTTTGCAAAATTTACTTTGCCTCTAAACTTAGTATACTTAAAATTAGCCAGGTCATTAAATATAGATTTCTCAAAATTTACATTCTCAGGAAATTTAGCATATTTAAAATTGGCATCATCTTCAAAAACAGAATTGGCGAAATTAACATCAGAATAAAAAACACTATATTTAAATAAGGCATCCTCTTCAAAAGTATTTCCAGGAAAACCGGCATTTTTATAAAATTTAGAATACTTTACCAGAAAGTCATCTTTAAAAGTACAATCTCCAAAATACACATCGCCATGAAAATGAGCAATATGTAGCTCGTCATTTCTATCATCATGCCAATAACCCATAACCTCACCCTGAAATTCGCAATTAACAAATTTCAAATCTGAATAGACATGGTATTTAAAAGTTATATCTTTATTCCCCAAAAATTCCCAGTCGTCCTCTTTTTCTACATCTTCAACTAATCGAAAATCAAGATCGCCTGTAATAATGGTATTTTCGTAGTATACCTCTTCACCTTTATTTATTTTAGAAATAATTTCCTGTGCATTTACATTTACTTGTAAATAAGCTAATAAAGGTAGAACTGATAAAATAATTGATAGTACTGTGCTTTTCATAATTAATTTATTTTTTTGATTACATACAAGAGACGCATCTATTAAGATTATGCTGCATTTATTTAGGATGGTTTATTTCTTTTTCAATTTTTTCTAACCTTTTCAACATATCTTGTTGATCATTCTTTATTTCCCGAACCGTTTCAAGCATTTCCATCTGAATAGGATTTTGCGAAGTAAGATTACGCATCTCTTCGCTTCGGATACCCAATTTTGAGTCCCAGTAACCTAACAACAAAGCCAAAAACATAAATAAAATAATCATCAAAGGTAAGGCTACATAAACATTGGCAATTAAAAATTTACCCACTCCGGTATTTTTAATAGCGCCCAAAAATATGGTAACCATCATAAAAAGATTAATGTAGCTAATATACATTTTAGACCGGTCGAGATATACTTTCCATCGTATTAAACTTCTTTTATCTATTCGCATAATTCTAATATTTTTAAGTAAAGATAATAATTTCTGTTTTGAAAGGGATTAAAAAAAATCAGATGAAATCATCAAATTTATTAAACTTTTCAATGTTAAAATACGTAATTTAGCAACAATAATCCATTAAATTAAATCATTATGAAGAAGGTAATAATTATTCTGATCATATTAGCGGTTCTTTTATCTGCATTTTTTATTATTAAACCAATTGTAGTTAAAAATAATTACCAAAAGGGTATTGCTTACAGCGATTCGCTTAAATATGAATTAGCTGTGGATTATTTGAGCAAAGCCATTAAATGGGATAAGAAAAATAAACCGGCACTCATTGAAAGGGCAAATGCATATTATCAATTACAGAATAACGATGCTGCCATCTTTGATTTTAACCGCGTGCTTGCTATTGATTCAACTAACTTTCAGGCATGGTTTGGCCGCGGGCTGGTTAACCTTAAAAACGAAGATTATCAAAAAGCCTTATCCGATTTTACAAAAGCCAATAAAATAGAATCGAATACAGATGTACTATATTTCCTGGGTTACACCAAAACAACCCTTAATGATTATGAATCGGCACTTGAGGATTTAAATAAGGTTATTGAACAAGATACATTATACGCAGAAGCGTATCATCAGCGGGGTATTGTTTGGGCAAATTTGAGAAATTTAGAAGCTTCTGTTAAAGATTTTAATAAAGCGCTCGAACTAGATAAAGCTAATTTGGATGCTTATCAGCGGCGCGTTAAATATCGTGTAGATAAAAAAGATTATAGTGGCGCTATTGCTGATTATGATGCGATTATTGAACTGGACAAAAATAATCAGGATGCTTATTACCAGAGAGGATATTTTAAACTGCAAATTCAGGATTTTGAAAGTGCTTTGGAGGATTTTAACAAAGCCCTTGAAATAAATCCCAAGGATGCCAGGTCTTATAAAAAACGCGGAAATGCAAAAGCCGGACTGGGGAATTATCAGGATGCATTAAATGATTTTAATCAAGCGATTGAACTCAATCGCTCGGATGCAGAAAGCTATTATCGAAAAGGGCTGATTTATATGCATCTTTCAGAAACTCCAAAAGCAATCCAATCATTAAACCAAGCCGTTAGTGTAAAAAACGATTATTCAGATTCTTACTACCTGAGAGGCGTAGCAAAAGCGATGCAACAAAAATACGAAGCATCTATTACTGATTTTAATTTAGCATTAAAATATGACAGTAAACATAAAGAATCGTATCTGGGTAGAGCTGTTTCGCTTGGAATACTTGGCAAACACAAAGAAGCAATAGCCGATTACGATCAATATATTAAGATGGTGCCTGGTGATGGTTCTGCCTATTTAAACCGTGGAAAATCAAAAATAAACCTTAGTAATTATGCCGGTGGTTGTGAAGATTTTCAAAAAGCATTAGAACTGGGTGTTGACGAAGCGAAAGATATGCTTAATATGTACTGTAAATCATATAATCAAAAAGATAATGATGAATAATAATTTAAAGAAAATTTCTGTTATTGGATTTTTGTTGTTGGTAAATGTGAGTTATTCCCAGCAAAATTATAATATCGATAGTATCGAAAAAAATATTGATAAATATTTAAAATATTTTTCAGGCGATAATCCCGGGGCTGTTGTATCAGTTATGAAAAAAGGAGATATCTTATTTAATAAAGCCTATGGATTATCCGATGTGCCAGGAAATAAAAAATTAGAAAATAACGAAACTTTTAACCTGGCTAACCTGTCGAAAATGTTTACAGCCATGGCTATTTTTAAAATAGCAGAAAAAAACAAATTAGATATTGAAAATACTTTAACAGAAATTTTTCCCGATTTCCCCGAATATGGAAGTACAGTAAAAATTCGCCATTTAATCAATCATACCTCAGGATTACCTGATTATGAAACGGATAAAATTTCTAGCCATAATGAGTTAATCGAATATTTAAAAAATCAAAAAGAAACGAAATTTGAACCTGGAACAAAGTGGGAATATTCAAACTCCGACTATCCGTTATTAGTTGAAATAATTGAAAAGGTTTCGGGTAAATCATACAATGATTATCTGCATAAAAACTTCTTTAAAAAGATTAAAACAGAAAACACTTTTTTAATTGAAGATTTACATAACAACACAAGTATTGCCAAAGGTCATATTAAAGAAGATGAGCAATATTTTGTTACCAAAGATTTAAGCACAATCTATGGCGAACAAGGAATTTTCATGAATACAGAGGATTTTGCCCGATGGGATAAAGCTTTGTATACCAACAAATTTGTAGATTGCGAAACCCTTTCAGCATTTTTTAGCCTGGGAAAACTAGATAATGGTGATAAAATACCGAGCTATTACGGGCATGGCCTGGTTTTAATGGAGCGGAACGGCGAAAAGTACTGGTGGCATGGAGGTTCTGCTATCGGATATACTAACATGTATTTGCATTTACCCGATTATCAGCTTACTGTAATAATACTTGCTAACAGGCAGGATGCCTATGATTTTTTAAAATTTTCCATATATATTGCCAAAGAGTTTGAACAAAAAATAAAACTTTAAGTTTTTTTCAATAAAATAACCCCACTGTATAATACATTTATAATTGCTTTATACAATGGGGATAAGGTAATAATATTTTAAACTTTTAATGCCTGTAGTAAATTTTACTCACTACTTTCCACCCTTCTTCGAATTTATACAACTGGAGATAATCGGTAAATAATAGCTGATTATTTCGGTGTAATTCAATTTTTGCCATTGCAGCGTTTCCAGTAACATTAATATCAAGAAACTTACAGGTAATCTTTTGTTCATCGGAAGGTGGTGTTGGATCTGCTGATATTCTTTTTTTGTGCGATTCAACCCAACTATAAATCGGAAATTTTGTAAGCATATTATCTCTTACACCCAGTAAATTAAATCCCGGATGGAAACCACTCTCAATGTCTTCAACACTGCCTTTGTTTTGCAGTCCATCAACATAAGCGGTTTGAATTACTTCTTTAATAGCTTCCTTTTCCTTATCAGCTGTTTGAGCAAACAGGGTTGAAAAAGAAAAGGCAAATACACAAATTAATAAACTTAATTTTTTCATTTTTAAAAGGTTTTAGTAATACATACAAGTTATTTACAATTTAACCTGATTAATACATAAAATTACAAAGTTTATGTATTAATCACCAAAGTCCGTAATTAAATTTTAAAAAATTAATTGCGAGGGTAACCCACATTCTTAGACTTAGCCTTAGCCTTAACCTTAACCTTAACCTTAACCTTAGCCTTAATCTCAGCCTTAATCTCAGCCTTAATCTTTCTTCTTACGATATAGCACCTGAATATATTTTGAGTGATCGGCAGGAGTAAAGATTTGAATTAACTCCCAGCTTTTATCGTAATCTTGAATAGCATTCCGGAGTCTGCTAATTCTGGCCAGAGACCTGGAAATTTCATCAGAATCGCCATTTAGTTCATCTTCAACATCCCAGGGGAAGGATTCGACCCGAAAGTCGTAGCTAATTTTTCGGTCACCAACTTTAAGGTGTAATTCGGCAATTTCATCTTCTCCAAATCCCGGAATCGGGATACAAAGGTCTTTTAACATAATTGAGGTCCTTTCTTTTTGTTAATAATTACTCGTATCGCATAGCATGGGCCGGATTGGTGGTTGCAGACCTTACAATTTGCGAACCAACTGTAAAAGTTGCAATAATAAGTGCTAAAATAGTTGCTATAATAAATGGGAATAAAGTTAAATCTATTTTATAGGCAAAATTTTGTAGCCATTCATTCATTAAATAATATGATAATGGCCAGGCAATGACCGATGAAACAATTAATAAAATTAAGATTTCTTTGTAAAGGATTTTTACAATATTCATAAATCCTGCTCCTAAAGCTTTTCTAATACCTATCTCCTTGTTACGCTTTTCTACAGAAAAAGCAGCTAGTCCGAATAGTCCTAGTGCAGCAACAAAGATTGCCAGCACAGAAAAAATAGTAAAAACCATTGCTGTTCGCTTTTCTGCCTGGTATAGTTTTTCGAAATCGTCGTCGAGGAAAAAATATTCGAAACTATTGCCGGGTAAAAATTTATGAAAGGTACTTTCAATAAATTTAACTGACTGGTTTAATTTTTCGGTTTGTAATTTTACCATTAAATAAACATTAGCCTCATCAGGATTTAATAACAAACAAATTGGCCTAATCTCCTTATGCAAAGATTCGTAATTAAAATCTTTTAAAACACCAATTATTGGTAAATAAGGCTGTTCTTCATTTAACCCGGGAGCAATTAACCGTTTTCCTACAGGATTTTCATTTCCCAGCTTTTTAGCCGCCATCTGATTTATTACAACAGCCATTGAGTCGGAAGAAAATTCTTTGGAAAAAAACCGCCCATTATCTATTGATAAATCTAAGGTATGCATAAAATCATAATCAACATAATAAATAGAAAAAGGGACAATATCTTCTTTAGAAGCACCTTCCAATTGCAATGTACTGCCGTCGAAAGGCCTGCCAGGAATACTAGAAGAGGTAGAAACGCCCTTAATATTAGGATTTTGCAACAACTCATCTTTAAAAGCTTTATAATCAGAACCTAAATCATATGCGCGATTAATAACCAAAACCTGTTCTTTTGAAAACCCTAAATCTTTTTCATTTAGATAATTAATCTGAGTATAAATAACTATAGTACTTACAAACAAAACAATGGTAATAATAAACTGAAAAATAACAAGGATACTTCGTAAACGAGTACTATTAAAACCAAGATTTAGATTTCCTTTTAGTACTTTTATTGGTTTAAAAGCCGAAAGAATAAAGGATGGATAAGAACCAGCTAAAATACCTACAATAGCAGCAAAACCCAAATAGGCGGGTATAATCCACCAGCTGGAGAAATAATGAATGTTTAGGCCTTTTTGTGTTATCTGATTAAAAACGGGTAAAAATATTTCTACTAACGCTATGGCAAATAATAGTGCTATGCCACTAAGCATTATCGATTCAACGAAAAATTGTTGAATTAACTGAATTCGTTTAGAGCCAATTACTTTTCTTATCCCTACTTCTTTTGCCCGGTTAGAATATTTTGCTGTAGCCAGGTTCATAAAATTTATACAAGCAATTACCAAAATAAATATTGCAATTACAATAAAATAATAAACCGTTGCTAAACTTCCTGTTGGTTCAATTTCATCCTGCAAATTGGATTTTAAATATATGTCTTCCAGTGGTTGAATTTTAAAACCATAAGTACTTCCAGATTTTAAAAACTCTTCCAAATCAATACCCATAAATTGAACAACTTCGGGGCCTACATATTTAATAACAAACTCGTTTAAGGAGGATAAAAACTGATCGATATTGGTATTAGATTTTAATTTAAAATAGGTAAATACATTATTTTGCACCCAAAAAGTAACCTTGCTTGTAGGTGTTGAAGATATAGAAGCAACAAAATCGAAATGGAAATGAGAATTATGCGGAACGTCTTCACAAACACCAACAACCTGAAATGGCCTGTCACCTTCAATCAATAACATTTTTCCCATAGGATCATTGTCTCCAAAATATTTTTTTGCTGTTGATTCTGTTAAGACAATGGTATTCAGTTTGCCAAGAATATCATCAGGGTTTCCCTGTTTCATTTCAAAAGAAAAAAGTTTAAAGAAATTTTCATCTCCATAAAAAAAACGTTTTTCAATAAATGATTTATCCTCATATTTAACAAACCTTCGGCTTACTTTATAAAACCGGGTTGCTAACTCAACATCAGCCAGCTCTTCCTGCATGGTTTGAGCCATAACATTCGAAGTATAAGGGCTTCGTACAGCATTATTTCCAAACTGACCTTCGATATAAACGCGGTAAATATTTTCTGAATCTTTATGAAAGCGGTCATAACTTAACTCGTCACTTACAAAAAGCATAATTAAAATACACGAGGCAATACCAATAGACAATCCGGCTATATTGATAAAAGTATAACCTTTTTCTCGTATGATATTCCTCCAGGCTGTTCTGATATAATTTCTAAACATGTTTTTTATATTTAATTTATTTTTTTTTATTATTCGTATCGTAAAGCTTCAGCAGGATTAGCTGATGCTGATCTGTATGCCAGTAAAATTACTGTTATAATAGCAATAAAGAAAGCAATAAATGCACCGGCTATAAACATCCAAATATGCATATCAATTTTATAAGCAAAATTATTGAGCCAGCCACTCATAAAATAATAAGCCAAAGGCCATGCAATAATATTAGCCAATAAAACCCATTTTGAGATATCGGTTAATAGCATCAATAAAATGCGGCTCATTGGGGTTCCAACTACTTTCCGGATTCCTATCTCTTTAGTCCTTTTAATTACAGTATAAGAAGTTAAAGCAAAAATACCTAACATGGCAATAATGATAGCTAATACAGAACCAAACAGATTTAATTTATTACTACGTTGTTCTTCCTGATAAAGGTTATCAAACCTATCATCCATAAAAAAGTAGCGAAACTCGTACCCATTATTGTATTTATTAATAATATTTTCAATAGACGAGATGGTTTTGCTTAAGTTTTTACCTGTAAGTTTGATAGATATATAAGAAATATAGTTTCGGTATTTTGTTATTGCTAAAGGTTCTATTTCCTGGTGAAACGACCTGAAATGAAAATCTTGGATAACGCCCACAATTTCTCCTTCAGTTTTCCAAACAAATATTTTTTCTCCAATCGGATTATCCAATCCCAGCTTTCTTGCAGCGGTTTCGTTTATAATAAAAGCAAAAGTGTCGGTTCTGAATTTTTGGTCAAAATTCCTTCCTTCGATAATATTAAAACCAAAAGTTTCGATAAAATCATCCTTCACAGCCATTTCATTCATAACAATCGAATTATTTGGATTATCCCCACTCTTATAAGTATTTTGAACCATATTATTTTGAGTAGGTATACTTTCTGACCCACAAGCAGAAAGCACTTCAGGCAAACTATTTAATTCAGATTGTATTACATTTAAATCTTTCGAAATACCAGGTTTTAAATTATTTACAACTAAAATATGTTCTTTATCAAATCCTAAGTCCTTACTTTTTACATATTTCATTTGTAGATTCATAATCAATAAGGATATAATCAAAAAAATCGCAATGGAAAACTGAAAAATTACCAGGCCTTTTTTTAAATACTCGTTATTTCCGCCTTTTTTAGTTATTCCTTTCAGTATCCGAACAGGGTTAAATCTTGAAAGATAAACGGCAGGATAAGCTCCAGCAACTAGACCGATAAATAAAGCTAACGCAATAAATAATCCAATTAAAACAAAATTGGAATAATCTAAAGCCAACTCTCTATTTACAAGCGTACTGAATGAATCGAGAAATAATTCAACAATTAGCAATCCAACAATTAAAGCAATAAAAGATACTATTACAGCTTCGCCTAAAAATTGTTTAATAATATTTTTACGCTGAGCTCCAATAACTTTTCGTAAGCCAATTTCTTTCGATCGTGTTTCTGATCTTGCAGTTACAAGGTTTACAAAATTTATAATGGCTATGATGATAATAAAAAAGGCCAGAAAAGAATAGATATAAATATTTCGGATATTACCTTGTGGCGCAATTTCCCAGTTATAATCAGCGTGTAGATGAATATCACCCATTTTCTGAATATCAGTATCGATCTGAAATGCACTTTCCATTCCTTCATCCCTAAAGCGCTTAGATATGTTTTCATTACTTAATTCAATTACTTTTTCCTTCCAGCTTTCAGGATTTGCTTTTTCGTCAACCTCAAAATAAGTATAAAAACCAAATCCGCGATTTCCATAATATCGCTCAAGATTATTTATAGAGGTAAACGATGTAATAAAATCAAAAGAAAAGTGTGAGTTAGCTGGAATATCTTCAATCAAACACTGTACAGTAAATTCAGCACCATTAATTTCCAATTGCTTATTGATCGGGTTTTCTTCTCCAAAATACCTTTTAGCTGCACTTTGAGTTATTACAATATTTTTAGGGTTATAAAGTGCTTCTTTAGGATTTCCTGAAATTACAGAAAAAGAAAACACATCGAAAAAAGTGCTGTCTACATAAAAATACTGCTGACTCGAAAAAACTTTTTCACCAATGACAACATTGCCTGAGCTTTTATCTAATTTACAAGCAGATTTAATTTCCGGCATCTTTGTTTCAATAACTTCTGCTGCATTAGCCAAAGCAACCGGGACAACCATAGGCTCAGCATCACCCTGTTTTATGGATGAGATAATTCGATAGGTGTTTTCATAATTCTCATGAAACTTATCATAGCTTAGCTCATGCTGAACATATAATAAAAGCATGATGGTAGCTGCAATTCCTGCTGCTAATCCAAGAATATTAATGATTGAAAAAAACTTTTGTGAAACTAAATTTCGCAACGCTATTTTAATGTAGTTTTTTAACATTATAACTATTTTTTAAAAAATTTAACAATCCAAAAAATAAAGTTTCAACATATATGCCAATTATTATAAAATGCTGATTTATAAATTTTAACATCAAAATATTGATTGTTTTATTAATTAAATTTCGTTCGCATACGTTCAAGTTTGTTCGTTAACGTACACATGATTAAATCAAGTGAGGGTTTACCTGCCGGAGGCAGGTTTAGCTTCAAGCGAAGCCCTCGCTAATAGTATGTAAACCGCTGACAGGGATTAGTCCAACTCAAAGACTGCTGCTCTGTAATTAACCGGCTGGGAAGCCGGTGATCCAGAATAATCCGTCTGGACGTAACTAGAATCGGCGTATAACCCTGACAGAGGCTTAACCCGGCTGAAGCCGATTGTTTATTTAGCTTCTTAGAGCCGTCAGCTAAAGCAGACGGTAAAAAAATAGCTCCTAACCCAATAAGTAAACTACATAGTATACTCTGGGTAACACCACTTTGTAATTATACCACAAACCTGGCAGGCGAATTCAATGATAAAAACAAATTCTAACAAAGAGGTAGCTGCAAAGGGAGAATCCATTTTATCATCACCTTTTCCAAAATTTTGAACTTTGAAAAAGATTAGCCAATACAATGATGTGGATGTTTAACTCCACACTGGAGTCATTTTCTATTTTACTAACTGCTTTTTATAAACGTGCAAACCCTCCGGGTTTATTTTTTATTTCAACGCATAGGAATGTGCGTTGAACAATTAAAATAGCTGCTTCTAAAAAATAGAAACAGCTATTAAAAATAAAAAGGCAGAAGTGAAATAATTGGGGATCTTATATACTCAAAAGTCGGGAAAGTATAAGGGAACACTTCTGCCTTTTTTATCAGTACATTTATAAAACTTTCTTAATGTTTTCGGTAACAATATGTCCGTCGAATAATTGAACAATACGATGTGCTTTTTCAGCATCTGACGGTGAGTGTGTAACCATCACAATCGTAGTTCCATCATTATTTAGCTGTGTTAAGAGATTCATTACCTCTTCGCCATTAGCCGAATCCAGGTTACCAGTAGGCTCATCGGCCAAAATTAGTTTTGGATTGGTAACTACAGCTCGTGAAATAGCCACTCGTTGCTGCTGGCCACCTGATAATTGCTGTGGAAAGTGCTTTTTACGATGTGTCATTTTCATTCGCTCAAGTACTGCCTCAACTTTTTCTTTACGCTCAGAGGATGGCATATTTAAATATAATAAAGGCAATTCAACATTTTCGTATACAGTCAACTCATCAATCAGGTTAAAACTTTGGAAAA
This sequence comes from uncultured Bacteroidales bacterium, assembly GCA_964606845.1. Classification (GTDB taxonomy): domain Bacteria; phylum Bacteroidota; class Bacteroidia; order Bacteroidales; family UBA12077; genus UBA12077. The sequence goes on along the minus strand of CAZSIC010000053.1, from coordinate 4,916 downwards.
CAAAGCCGATATTTGATTTTCTCAAGTTTGTTCTTTGCCTTTCGGTATAATTTGATACTTCCTGGTCAAGAAAATATAATTCGCCGGCAGAAGGATTATCTAATAATCCGAGAATATTAAGCAATGTTGATTTACCACATCCTGATGGGCCCATAATTGCTACAAATTCTCCGCTATCGATATTTAGGTTTACTTTATTCAGAGCAGTTGTTTCAACTTCGTCTGTTCTGAAAACTTTTACTAATTCATTTGTTTTAATCATGACTTTAAGATTTAATAATGATATTATTTTACTGTTTTATATATTGATTTTATATTATTTTAAGATGATCTTATCCACGTTGTTAAAGTTATCGTAACTTGATACAATCACTTTTTCTCCAGGATTTAAACCTTCCAACACTTCGTAATATTTAGGATTTTGACGTCCGATTGAAATTTCACGCTTAACAGCCATTTCTCCCGATGGGTCTACAACATAAACCCATTGTCCTCCTGTACTCTGATAAAAACCACCGCGTGGAATTAAAACAGCACCTTTTGATTCACCAAGTTCCAGTTTTATTCTGAATGTTTGCCCGATTCTTATTTGTTCCGGCTTTTCTTCAACGAACTCCATATCTACAGCAAACCGTCCTGCACTAACTTCCGGATATACTTTAAATATTTTAAGATTATAATTAGAACCTGAAAAATCGAAGCTGCCGGGTAATCCGTTTACGACTCTGGCAATATAGTGCTCATCAATTTCAACTCTTAATTTATAATCATCCAAAATGTTGATTGTTCCAATCCGTGTACCATAACTAATTACTTCGCCAATTTCTGGATTTAAACTTGCCAACTCGCCATCGCAAGTAGCTTTTACTTTTAAATTCTCCATTCGTCCCTGGATAATTTTCAAGTTTTCCTGCATATTTTTAATCTGCTTATCCATGTTCGTTAGCTGAACTTTTCGGTAAATAGAATCATTTTTCAATGCTTCTTTGAATAGTTCAAACTGCTGCCTGGTAGCATTATACTGCTCAAACGATTGATCGAACTCTTCTTTGGAAATATGTTCGTCGGCATATAACTTTCTATTATACTCGTATTGCCGTTTTTGCATTTTTAACTGGCGTTGGGTTTCAATTAAAGTTTGTTTACGATTAATACGCTGCAGCTCAAGATTAATTTTTGTATTCTCAAATTCATTAATCGAACGTGAAACAGAAGCTTCGTTATTAGAGATTTCAAGAATTAAGTTCGTGTTACTTAATTTTAGAATTACATCTCCCTTTTCTACCATATTTCCTTCATCAATAAGAATTTCCTCTACCCTTCCGCCTTCAATCGCGTCGAGATAAACAGTGCTTATGGGTTCAACAGTACCAATAACGGCAATATAATCTTTGAACTCATCTTCAACTATTGATTCAATGGTAATTTTTTCTTTTTCAACATTTAGTTTTGAACTCTTATCACCGAAAAAGATATTATAAGATACCAATAGAATAAAAATAGCTCCTACTGCTATCCAAATTGTTTTTTTGTTAAGCCATTTATGCTTTTTTTCTATTACTCTATCCATTATATTAAAATTTTAAAATTATTCATATTCTGTCTTCAAGTAAACATTTATTATGCCAAAACTTATATATTATTGTTTTATAGCATCTTAAAAACATAAATGCAAAATAAGGTATTTTAAAACTGTTCGATTCCGAAACATAGAGGGTACGATTCCGAACACATTAAAAAAGAGAATAGCACCGTTAACATTTTAAACCTGGGAGCTGTCTAAAAAGCCAGAAAAAAGTCATTGCGAACAATCCCGATTGATCCTAATATCCGCATGTCTTTTAAGAGTTTCTCTAAGTATCTCAAACCTGCCTGTTCGGCAGACAGGGTTAAAGCACAACGTTTCACAAAGTTAGGGGAAGATTTACTTTGTGAGACTTTGGGTAATACGTTGTGTAACTTTGTGTTACAAAAAAAAGTCTTTTTAACTTATGGGTTTTTGGTGATATAGGGGTCGTTCGCAATGACACTTGTAATTCTTTTTGGACATCCTCTCTTTTTTATATATTGAGCTTATGTTACATTAAGTTTATTCAAGCGAATAACAATATTAATCAAAAGTAAATCTACTTATTTTCTTTGAAAATATATTGTATATTTACCTTTGCAATAATAAAATAAATAATCGCCATAATTATGAATGAAAAAATTGGTAAAATACTGGCTATCGATGATAATGAAGATATTTTATTTGCAGTTAAACTGTTATTAAAAAATCATGTAGAGCTAATTCAAACCGAAACAGACCCATCGGTTATTCCTGAATTATTACATGAAAATGTTTATGATGTTATCCTTTTAGACATGAACTTTACCCAGGATGCTATTAGCGGCCAGGAAGGTTTTAACTGGCTCGAAAAAATCATGGAAATTGATCCCGATGCTGTTGTGGTATTTATTACTGCTTATGGTGATGCCGAAAAAGCGGTAAAAGCTATAAAATCAGGAGCTACAGATTTTATTTTAAAACCCTGGCAAAACGAAAAACTACTAGCAACCATTTCCTCGGCCATAAGACTCCGCCGCTCGAAAAGCGAAGCCACCGATTTACGAAAAAAACAAAAAGAGATTAGCGCCATTCAGGATCAGCCTTTTCATGAATTTATTGGTAATTCGCCCGAAATGCAGCAAGTTTTTACGACCATCAAAAAAGTTGCAAAAACCGATGCCAATATTTTAATTTTAGGCGAAAATGGTACCGGAAAAGAGCTGGTAGCAAGAGCTCTGCACCGAAACTCATTACGCAAAGATGAAGTATTTATTAATGTAGATTTAGGATCAATAGCCGAAACCCTTTTCGAAAGCGAATTATTTGGTTATGTTAAAGGGGCCTTTACCGATGCAAAGAAAGATAAACCAGGCCGATTTGAAATTGCTTCTGGCGGCACTTTATTTTTAGATGAAATTGGCAACCTGTCATTACCTATGCAGGCAAAACTATTAACCGTGCTCGAACGCCGCGAAATAACACGTGTAGGTGCAACCAAATCAAAACCTATTGATGTAAGGCTTATTTGTGCCACAAATAACGATATCCATCAAATGGTTGGCCAGGAAAGTTTCAGGCAAGACCTTCTTTATCGTATTAATACAGTTGAAATACATCTTCCACCTCTAAGAGAAAGGATAACTGATATTCCGTTGCTTGCCGAACATTTTATTGGTATTTATTCTAAAAAATACCGAAAAAAAATAAAAGGGATCAATTCCGAGGCCATGAAAAAATTATCACAATACCAGTGGCCTGGTAATGTACGGGAGCTTCAGCACGCTATTGAACGAGCTATTATTATGAGCGATTCGGATACTTTACAACCCGACGATTTTATCCTGTCATCAAGAAAAGATAAAGTTGGAGAGCTTGAACTTGATACCTATAACCTCGACGACATTGAGAAAACGGTGATTGAAAAAGTACTGAAACAAAATCAGGGAAATATATCTCAGGCTGCCAGCATGCTTGGGCTAACAAGAACATCATTATACCGAAGAATGGAAAAATATGGTCTTTAGAAATTTTAGGTTTGTTACTTTATTCAGAATATTGTTGTTAACAGCAACAATATTTCTTTTTTTCTATACCATTACCCTTGAGTATTTTATTACTCCTTTTTTGGTTGGCTTGATTATTATATTCCAAATATATCTTTTATTTAAATATATTGATAAAATCAATCGTGATCTTGCCGGATTTTTAGAGTCTATACGTTTTTCAGAGTTTACACGCTCATTCAAAATCGAAGGGCTTGGCTCATCATTCGATGAGCTTAATAAAGCTTTTAACGATGTTATTCATGATTTTCAGAAAGTACGAACAGAGAAAGAGGAACAATACCAATACCTTCAGTCGTTGGTTAAAAATATTGATGTAAGTATTATTACTTACCAGCGCGACGGAAAGGTAGATATGGTAAATAATGCATTTAAAAAGTTATTTCAAATTGCAACCATCAAAAATATTAAAGATTTAAACCCAATCAGCTCTGAATTGGTAAATACACTTTTAAATTTTGAACCCGGAAAGAATTCCCTGGTAAAAGTACAGGAAGAAGATGATATTCTGCAACTTAGCATTTCAGGAACCGAGTTTAAAATACATCACAAAAGTATTTTGCTGGTAACCATTAAAAACATTCAAAATGTTTTGGAAGAACAGGAAACAGAAAGCTGGCAGAAATTAATCCGTGTTTTAACACATGAGATCATGAATTCGATTACTCCCATATCCTCTATTACATCTACCCTGGATTTAATGTTTAATGATGCAGAGAAAAATAAATCAACCCTTGATATGGAGACCATTGAAGAAGTTCATATGGCCATTAAAACCATCAATAAAAGAAGCAACGGGCTACTCCATTTTGTAAATACATATCGTAATCTGACAAAAATACCCAAGCCAAATTTCAAAATAGCCAGCGTAAAAGAACTTTTTAATGATATTAAACCGCTCATGCTCGATGAAATAGGATCTAAGCCAATAGACTTAGAAATGACTGTTGAACCTGAATCCTTAGAATTTTATGCTGATATAAAACTAATTGAGCAGGTATTGATTAATTTAATCAAGAATGCTATCCATGCCCTTGAAAATAGAGAAAACGGAAAAATTATTGTTCGCGGATTTTTAAATAAACGAAGCCGGGTTACTATACAAGTTATTGATAACGGACAGGGAATCCTAAAAGAAGTTTTAGATAAAATATTTATTCCATTTTTCACTACCAAGCCAAAAGGTTCGGGCATTGGCTTAAGCCTTTCAAAACAAATTATGCGCTTACATGGAGGGTCTATTGCGGCTAATTCAAAACCCAATGAGGGCAGTACCTTTATTTTAACATTTTAGTGGATCGCCG
>CAZSIC010000052.1:0-21916 GCA_964606845.1 uncultured Bacteroidales bacterium | reverse complement strand
TGAGAAAAAATTATTGCGACTTAACCGACACAATAGCATTGACACGACACTAGTTTTTATATTTTTCGAACTTTAGCAGAATACCCCAAAATTTCTTTTAATACATTAGCTAAAATAGTTGAGTCCCCGGTGCTATAAAATTCATAGGCTGGCTTATTTATGGAATTATTTAATAATTGATTCTGGCTTAAAATTCTATTTGTTTGTTTGGCAACGGCAGGTGCAGGATCTATTAATTTTACATTTTGTGGTAATACTTTTTGTAACACAGGAATTAAAAAAGGAAAATGAGTACATCCCAAAACCAGGTGATCGATTTTTTTATCAATTAAAGGTTTTACAATTTGCGCTAAATACTCTTGTGTTGATAGGTCATTAATTAATCCCTTTTCTACAATATTTACTAAATTATTTCCTAAAGTTACATTCAGTTCAACATCTTTGGCATATTTTTTAGAGGTTTCTTTATATAATTTGCCATTAAAAGTACCCTGAGTAGCTAACACAGCAATACTTTTGGTTTTGGAATTTAAAGAAGCCGGTTTAACAGCTGGTTCCATCCCTATAAAAGGTATAGAGTAATTATCTCTCAGAAAATCAATTGCAGCAGCTGTAGCTGTATTACAAGCTACAACAATTATTTTTGCATTTTTTCGAATAAAAAAATCTACGATTTGCCTTGAGAATTGTATTATGGTATCATGATTTTGATGCCCATAAGGGCAATTTTTAATGTCGGCATAATAAATGATCGATTCATTAGGTAAAATCTTCACAATTTCTTTCCAAACCGATAATCCACCAATTCCAGAATCAAAAACGCCTATTGGTCTTGAGTCTTTCATTTTATCATATAATAATACTAAAAAGACCATCTTTAATGGATTAAAGATGGTCGATCATATATTTTTTAAAACGCTATTGTATTCCCAGTTCTTTTTTTACTAAAGGAAGAACATCTACACTTTGATCAGAAAAATAAACCACGCTTCCAGCACTTAAATCAAATACATAAGTAAAACCGTTGGCTTTAGATACTTTTTGAATAGCGTTTTCAGCCTTTTCCATAATGGGCTGAAATAACTCCTGTTCCTTTTGTTGAAGATCTTCTTGTGCAGTCTGTTGAAACTCCTGAACGCGTCTTTGCAATTCCTGAATTTCACTTTCTTTTGATCGACGAACCAAATCAGAATAAGATTCTTGTTTTTCTAAATAAGCATTAACCTTATTTTGATATTCTACCTGCATAGCTTCCATTTCTTGTTGCAACATCATGCTATAATCTTGCAATTCTTTTCTCGCACTGTCTCTTTCGGGCATTAAAGATAATAACTCATTAGAGTTAATATGTCCAAATTTGAGATCAGATTTTTGAGCAAATGCTCCAGAAGCTGAAATTAAAACAGCAATTAATAATATTCCTAAATACTTTTTCATATTGTTCAGTTTTAAGTTATTTACAAATTTATAAAATTAATTCTTATACCCTAATTTTTCAAGCACTTCATCACTTTTATCATATTTTGGATCGGTAAATAAAACATTTGATCCTACTGCTGTATCGAAAATAATAGCATAGTTACCAGATTGTGCCAACTCTTGAATGGCGCTATATACCTCATTCTGTATAGGCTTTATCAGCTCTTCTCGTTTTTTAAATAATTCTCCTTTTGTTCCAAAATATTTCCGTTGTAAATCTTTTACAGATTTTTCAGCAGCACTTATTTCCTGTTCTCTTTGTTTTATCATATCATTGGTTAACAAAACTTTTTCAGTTTTAAATTCCTTATTCATTTTTTCAATCTGAGCATACTCTTCTTCAATTTCTTTTTGCCACTCTTTAGATAATGAATTCAACTTATCCTGTGCAGCTTTATATGAAGGTATATTACTTAAAATATATTCTGTATCAACATATGCAAATTTCTGGCCAAAAACCGAAATTGATACAACAAAAAGAAAAATAAAGAATGCAATCCGTTTCATAGCCTGGATTTATTAATTAAAATTGTTGGCCAATAACAAAGTGGAATTGACTTCCATTGGCATCTTCAACTCCTGGAATATTATCAAAGCCATATCCCCAATCAACACCAAGTAAACCAAACATTGGGAGGAATGCCCGCAACCCAACTCCAGCAGATCTTTTTATTTTAAATGGATTATAATTATTAATATCAGACCAGGCATTACCCGCTTCAGCAAAAGCAAGAATATAAACTGTAGCCTGAGGTTTAAGAGCTACCGGATAACGTAACTCAAAGTTAATTTTTTGGTAAACATTACCAGCTTTTCTGCCATTATCATCACGAGGAGTTAGTGATCCATTTTCATATCCTCTTAAAGCTATTGTTTCAACTCCATACAAGCTATAGCCTGAAAGTCCGTCACCACCAAGATCAAATCGGCCGAAAGGTGTATATCCAATATTTTCATTATAATAGCCCAGATATCCAAACTCAGTGTTTGTAGCTAAAACTAAATCATCCCAAACCCTCAGATACCAAGCTCCCTTATATTTCCATTTATGATATTCTACCCACTTAAATTTCTCCTTATTTTCAATTTCATCAACACTAACACCTTGTTTAAAAGGCCTTTGATCATCAGGGTTATTCTCATTCCACTCTCTAATCTCAGCATTTTCTTCATTAATTGCTTCGTTTTGTAAAGCAATTTCGTCGAGTTCGCTTTGCGAAAGTTTCCAAAAATTATCTCCCTTAAACAAAGAATAAGGAGGTGTAATTTGCAGTGATAAAGAAAATGAAGACCCTGAGCGTGGATAAATGATTTGATCGGTTGAATTTCTGGCAAGTGTTGTTGTTAAACTAAGGTTGTTTGCATCGCCATTATTAATTATAAAGCCACCCCATTCATTCAAACTGTATCTTTGATAATTTATTGAGTTTGAGATGGTAAAATAATCATCGGGCCATTTCAGCCTCTGTCCTAATCCAATCGAAGCTCCAAGGATTTTAATAAACTCATCCCCAACTTCGTAAAAATAATTAGTGTTTTTTTGAATAGTGTAATAAGCCGAAACAGAAAATGAATTTGGTTTTTTGCCGCCAAACCATGGTTCAACAAAGTTAAAGCTATAAGCCGAATAATATTGTCCGTTGGTTTGAGCTCTTAAACTAAGTGTTTGGCCATCTCCGGATGGTATTGGCTTCCAGGCACCTTTCTCAAATAATTTTCTTGCCGAAAAGTTATTAAATCTTAACCCAAGTGTACCAACAAACATTCCTGCTCCCCAGCCACCTGAAACTTCAAGCTGGTCGGTAGATTTTTCTACAACTGTATATTCCAGGTCTACGGTACCTTCTGCTTGATTAATATTTGTTGGCTCAACACCAAATTGTTCGGGATCGAAAAAATCTAATTGTGCCAATTCTCTTTGAGAACGAACAATATCTGACTTACTAAACAATTGGCCGGGACGGGTATACATTTCTCTGCGAATTACATGTTCGTTTGTTTTTGTATTTCCGGCAATTCGAATTTCGCTTAAACTCACTCGTTTCCCTTCATATATCCGCAACTGGACATCTACAGAGTCGTTTTCAATTTTCTGTACAGAAGGTGAAACATTAAAAAACAGGTATCCATGATCCAGGTACAAATTACTAACAGCATCTTCTGCGTATTTCAACCGCTCATTTAACATTTCTATATCATACGGATCACCTTTTTGAATTTTTAGTGCTCTACTTAATAGTTCAGAAGAATACTTGGTATTTCCAACCCAATCGATTTTTCTAAAAAAATATTGATCACCTTCATTTATCTCAATATCGATAGCTATACGTTTTTCATTAACTACATAAATACTATCTTTTACAATTTCTGCATCTCGATATCCTTCTGCATTATATTCGGCAATTATTTTCTCTTTATCTTCTTCGTATAAATCATCAATAAATTTTGAGGGTTTAAAAAAGTTGAGGTTAACTTTTTTGGTTTCTTTCATGGTTCTTCTCAACTTTCCATCAGAAAATACCGTATTCCCCTTAAAATTAATATCTTTAATTTTAACCTTTTCTCCCTTATCAATATAAATTTTAAGTTTAACATTATTTAAACTTGCTGTTGTATCGTCAACCTGAACAATGTCAACCTTTGCATTTAAGAATTTCTTATTATACAAATAATCCTGAATAGTTTTCTTTGCTGAGTTAATTAGATTTTCAGTTACCTGCATTCCTCTTTTCAACTCCAATTTTTCACGAATATCAGATTCTTTTCCTTTTTTTAACCCTGAAATTTCTAATTCGGAAAGCCTTTTTCTTTCCAGAAGAAAAATTTCAAGAGAAACGCTATCCATTACTTCATCTGTAACTGTAATTTTAACATCGGAAAAAAGTCCCTGATCCCATAATTTCTGAATGGCATTGGTAATGTCATCGCCAGGAACAGTAATCTCCTGGCCTACGCTTAGACCCGACAAATTAACCAGAATATTTTTATCCAGATATTTTATTCCGGCTACTGAGATGTCCTTTATCACATACTCCTGTGGTGCTTTATAGTTTGCTACTGGTAATGATGAGTAATTAACTTCCTGGGCTAGTAACTGTATACTTAAAATTGATATAATAATAACAGGTATTAATCTTTTTAACATTCTGTTTGTATGATTTTAAATTTAACTAATTTTTTATTTGTTCGCTTGTTTTACCAAAGCGTCTCTCTCTTTTTTGATAATCTAATATTGCTCTATATAAATCGTCACGTCTGTAATCAGGCCATAATACGTCAGTAAAATATAATTCAGCATATGCGATTTGCCATATTAAAAAATTACTTATGCGGTATTCTCCGCCGGTTCTTATAAGCAAATCGGGGTCTGGCATTCCGCTGGTATTTAAATATTGTTCAAAAAAATTGTTATCTATTTTCTCGATATCAAACTCTTTATGACTACCATCTTTTAAAATATTTTTTACAGCATTAATAATCTCCCACCGGGCACTATAATTAAGGGCTAAAACTAATGACAAGCCAGTATTATTTGCTGTTTTATGTTTTAAATTATTTAGATTTTTTTTAACATCTGCTGGTAAATCATCAATATCACCAATTGTCAATAAACGAACATTATTTTTAATTAGTGTATCGGTTTCGGAATTAATTGTAGTTACCAAAAGAGACATTAAGGCATCTACTTCTTGTTTCGGGCGGCTCCAATTTTCGGTAGAGAAAGCATAAAGTGTAAGATATTTAACTCCTAACTCTCCAGCAGCTTCAACTGTATCTCGAACAGCTTTCACTCCATTCTTGTGCCCAAAAATTCTTGAGTTTCCTTTCTTTTGCGCCCATCTGCCATTTCCATCCATTATAATTGCAATGTGTTCAGGCAGGTTATTGCTATCAATCTTTTCCTTTAAATCCATCAGTTAGTCGCTATAAGTCGGACAATCAATTTTATCTCTAAATATTTTATACGTTAAAAATACACCGCAAAACGAATACCAATCATCATTATGTATGACCGGAGAATTAATATCGTCTTGAATATTAATCACGCCATCAACCTTGTCATTGAATGTTTTACTATAACTCCATTCAACACCTAAAGTTAAGCGCTCAAAGATATTATATTTAATTCCTAATCCAAAAGGAATTGTAACTGGATTTTCAAATCCACCAGAACTAAATAAATAATTTGCTCCAATCCCTGCAAACATATAAGGAGCAAAACGATTTTTATTTTTTTTTATGTAACCCGAACTGTTATAAGGTAAAAAATTAAACTCAAAAAGAACAGAAACATCAAAAAAAGAAGTAGAAAAGGAAGCATTTCGTTGTTGATTCTCAATATTTAAAAAATCCGAATCATCGCCTTTTAACTTTCCATAGGTTGTTTTAATAGTAGAAGCTAAATGATCACTCAGATTATATTTAATAATTAACCCATAAGCTAATGAAGGAGAATAAAATAACCTAGAAGCATTTATATCACCTTGATAATAAGATGTTCCGAGTTGTAAACCCAGTTCAGTTCTGCTTTGTGAAAATATGCTTAATCCCCAAAAAAGGGCTAGCATTAACAATAAATATTTTTTCATATAAATTTAAAAACGAATTTTAGGCTTCTTGCTTTTTGGCTTAATTTTATATGAAACGTATATTACTGTTAAATAGTATAAATCATTTGCATTTGATGCATCGGGATTAAAACCGTCAATAAAATCGGTAGTTGTTAATCTTCCTGCCAACTCCAAACCAATATAAAGGTCGCTTCGCAAGGGGTATTTAGCTCCAATCCCTACGGGAAAAACAAATGTGAAGTTTTTATTGCCATTAAACCTGTCACTAACGATAAAATCTTCTTTAGGTTTTGGGTTAAAATAAGCGCCACCTAAACCTGCAAAAACATACACATTAAATGCTGCATTAAATTTTTTTAATCCACTTCTTAAAGACATTGTAGAATAAGTAATTATCTGTTTTTCTTCGGTAATGTGATATTCTACATGCCCATATAGTTCAAATAAATTAGATGAAAAAGCATAATTTCTTGATTCGTTTTTTGATCCTACATCAGAACCGTAAAAGTTGGCATAAGAGAAACTACCTTTAGCTGAAATCCTTTCGGTTAACCTGTATCTATAACCAATCATAAAATTAGGCCTGGTATAAGCAATATCAATATCGGCAAATACAGAAGCGTCGGGATTTGCAGCTCCGCCAATATCACCAAAATAATTTGCTGCTCCAATGCCTCCCATCAACTCCTCACGGGTTAACTTCCACTTTTGAGCATTACCATACATAGGTAAAATAAATAAAAAAATAAAAAAAAGTAATAGCTGTTTTTTCATTATTCAATATTCTTGTAAATACAAATGTATCTATTTTTTTAAAATTAATAATAAATTCAATAACAAAACTAATTTCAACCTTTTAATCAAAAAAACAAAATAAAAATCATAAATGTTTATTTTTTTATTGTACAAATTAATTTCTCTTATCTGCTCCCCACATTAATTTATTCCTTAATGTTTTATAAAAACTGGTATTATTCAATTGTAATAATTTAATTTTAAAATCGGCCTTTTTAATTTTTAAATCCATCGTATTATTTACCACTACAGATCGATGATCTAATGACGCAATATAATTAACGGCCCTGCTTTCTAGTTTTAATTGCAACTCGCTACTGTCGGGTAATACAATAGGCCGTACCGTTAAATTATGTGGCGAAATGGGTGATATTATAAAATTACCAGAATTTGGAATAATGATAGGCCCGCCAACACTTAAAGAATATGCTGTAGAACCCGTTGGTGTAGAAATAATTAACCCATCGGCCCAGTAAGTGTTTAAAAATTCTCCATCGATATATGCATGTACTTTTATCATAGCCGAATCGATCTTTTGAACTGCAATTTCGTTTAATCCATAAGGGAAATCATGAAAAATTGATGGAGGGCTTTCTAATTTTAATAATGTTCTTTCTTCAATCGTATAATTTTTTGCATAAATAGCATTTAAAGCATGATCAATTTCTTCTTTGGCAATACTTGCCAAAAAACCTAAATTGCCTGTATTTATTCCTACAATAGGGATACCCGAGTCTCTAACAATTGTAATTGCATCTAAAATAGTTCCATCACCCCCGATACTAAACATCAAATCAGTATCTCTCTCCAGTTCATGATGTTTTCTAAAAACTTCAATATTTTTAGATGAAAGATTTATTTCGTTAATAAGGAAATTATAAAAATCATGATGTACCGATAAATTGATGTTATGATGCTTCAGATTATCGAAAAATCTAAGAATATAATCTTTAAAACTTTTATCGAAGGGCCTACCAAATATTGCTACTTTCATGAAAGACTTAATTGAAATTTAAACAAATTATTTTGTATGAATCAAAAATTAAACCAAAGATATATATCCTAAGTATTCAGGTATCTCATAAACAACTCATATCTCGAATTATAAAGATCATCCTGTTCGTCATACTCCATAAACGATGCTTTAATAGTATATTCATATCTGTTAAAAGTCTGAATTACAGGTGTTATATCGGCAAGATTTAATTTTAAAGTAATTTCTAGTCTGGTAGAATCGGGCGAAGTATTTAAATACATACTTAATATTTTTGCATTGTTTGATTCAACAATTTGAGCAATTTCAGTCATTGAGTAATCTCGTTCACTTAACTCAAGTACAATAATCCCGCCAGGTTTTTCAATGGCTGTTATTTTCGAAAAATAATGTAACAGCTCGCTCATCCTGACCAAACCAATGTATTTGTTATTATAATCAAGTACAGGAACAACCGTAAGTTTTAGCCGGCCGGCAATTTCCATAATTTCGTAAACATGTTGGTCGTAAAGAACAAATGGCCTTAATAAAGAAAGATTATGATTTCCAATAGATTCATCGGGTGTATTCAAATTATAGATGTCGCTATCTGAGATTAATCCTAAAAACTCTTCGTTATTTACGATAGGCAAATGCGAAATACGAAACACTTCCATCCAGTTTAAAGCCTCAACAGCTGTATCGGATGTGCGTAAAGAAGGTATCTCATCTGATATTAAATCTTTTGCCAACATATACTTTCAGTTCAAAAAATACTCGTATTTTTGTTCAATTAACAAATTTTAATAAACGATTGTTTATTTAAAAATAAACCAATGACCAGACTAAGTGTAAATATAAATAAAATTGCAACATTAAGAAACGCCAGAGGCGGAAATATTCCAAATGTTTTAGAAGTGGCAATTAATTGTCAGCGCTTCGGCGCCCAGGGAGTAACTGTTCATCCCCGGCCTGATGAAAGACACATACGATACAGCGATGTGTATGATATAAAACCTATTATTACCACCGAATTTAATATTGAGGGTTATCCTTCTGAAGAATTTATTGATTTGGTTTTAGATGTTGTTCCTAATCAAGTTACTCTTGTACCCGATCCACCGGATGCTTTAACTTCAAATGCAGGCTGGGATACCATAAAACATAAAGATTTTTTAAAAAAAGTTATTTCCAGGTTCCATGCAAAGGGTATACGAACATCCATTTTTATTGAAACAGATATTGAGCTTATCAAAAATGCAAAAAATACAGAAACCGACCGCGTTGAACTTTATACCGAACCTTATGCAGCAAACTATTCTATAAACCGGGAAAAAGCTATCGAACCATTTATTAATGCAGCCCAAGAAGCAAATAATGTTGGATTAGAATTAAATGCCGGCCACGATTTAAATCTGGATAATCTAAAATACTTTAAACAAAATATCCCTGGTTTGCTGGAAGTATCCATTGGGCATGCATTAATTTCAGATGCTCTTTACTACGGGCTCGAAAATACTATTCAGATGTATTTGCGCGAATTAAAAGATTAAAATATGGATTTATTTTATAGAAAATATGGTGAAGGCCCCCCTCTAATTATCTTACACGGCCTTTATGGTTCTTCTGACAATTGGGTAAGTGTAGGCCGTAAACTATCATCAAATTATGAAGTTTATATAATAGACCAACGTAACCATGGTAAATCTTCACATTCGCCACAACATAATTACAAATTGCTAAAAGAAGATTTACTTGAGTTTATGGATAAACAATCAATTGAAAAAGCAATTATTTTGGGACACTCCATGGGCGGTAAAACTGCCATGTTTTTTGCTGTTGATTATCCCGAAAGGGTAAGCAGCTTGATTATTGTTGACATTTCTCCAAAATCTTATAAAGATACCAATTCAACCCAGTTACTTTCTCATTCAAACATCATCAACTCAATGTATAAAGTTGATTTTTCAAAAGTAAAAAACCGTGAGGATATTGATAAAATTCTTTCACAATCTATCCCACCGAAAAGGGTACGGCATTTTTTATTAAAGAATGTAAGCCGAACAAAAGATAACAAGTTTGCATGGAGCATTAACCTCGAAAGTATTAGCAATGAGCTGGAAAATATTATGGATGGGCTTAATATAGAAAGCTTTAAAGATGGAAATGGAATCACAGGTTTTCCTGTTCTTTTTATAAAAGGCGAACAATCAGACTATATCGAATCTTCTGATAAAACAGATATAGAAACCATTTTCCCTTTTGCCGAAATAGATACTATTCCCAATGCCGGTCACTGGCTACATGCCGAGCAACCGGATATTTTCATAAAAACTATACAAAATTTTTTAGCAGATTGAAATCATTTAATCCGTAGCAGATTCTATATTATCGGTCTCAATTAATGATTTTCCCTGGTAACGTAAGAATAGCTGGGCAACAGCCAAAACATCTTTCTCACAATACTTAACTACACGTTCAATATCTTGTTCGTTCCAGTAAATATCTGCCACCATACTCCCATCGATATCATCTTTAGGTGTTGGGATATTAAAAATATGGGTTAATAAGTTTAACGAGGTATAATGCTTATAATCACCAAATTTCCATAATTCCATTGTATCTAAGAAAGTAACTTCCCAGGGCTTTTTTCCAGCTACATCGAGAATTGAAGGCAACGGGATTCCATTTATCAACATTCGCCTTGCGATATATGGAAAGTCAAACTCTTTACCATTATGAGCGCACAAATAAATACCATTATTTTTTGCATAATACTTATTCAGCATTTCGGCAAATTCATTAAGTAAAACCTTTTCGTCACTTCCATAAAAAGATTTTATACGGAAAAATGGGGCTTTCGATTTATGAACAATTATCCCAACCGAGATACAAATAATCTTCCCATACTCGGCATAGATTCCTGCACGCTGGTAAACATCAGAAGCTGTTTGTTCATCATTTCTAAAATACGATGATTTTTTATCCCAAAATTGCTGGAACTCAACCGGCATTTCATCGAAACTTGCATATTGGGGTACGGTTTCAATATCCAAAAATAAAATATTTTCAATTTTTATATGATCTAACATAATGCTGTTATTTATTTTTAATCCAGGCGAAGATTTTTTTCTATAATTGATATTAAAATATCGATACCTACTTTATTTTCTCCTCCTTGTGGAATAATTATGTCGGCAAATTTTTTAGTAGGTTCGATAAATTGTAAATGCATTGGTTTAACAGTTTTTTCGTATCGTTCAAGAACCTTACTTACCGATCGGCCGCGTTCAACTAAATCGCGTTGAATAACACGCATAAGCCTGTCATCGCTATCCGCATCTACAAAAACTTTAATGTCCATTAAATTACGTAATTGTGCGTTTTGAAGAATTAAAATCCCTTCGATAATAATTACTTTTTTAGGAGCTACAGGAATTGATTCTTCTGACCGGGTACAGGTTAAATAAGAGTAAATAGGCTGCTTAATAGCTTTCCCTTCTTTTAGTTTTTTGAGATCCTCAATCAATAGCTTAAATTCAAGCGAACGTGGATGGTCAAAATTCATCTCCTGTCTTACTTCTAAAGGCAAATGCCCATTATCTCTATAATATGAATCTTGAGGAATAATGGCTACTTCTTCTTTAGCTAATTGCTCTACTATTTTATTGACTACTGTTGTTTTTCCGGATCCTGTTCCACCGGCAATTCCAATTATAAAAGACATTTCAATAAAAATTTAATAACTTTGACAATCTATATATGAGTGCTTGAAGTTAATTAAAACTATTGATAAAGACAAAGTAGTTACAAATCTCAAATAAAAAACTAAGATAATGAACGAGTTATATCCTTTAAAGTTTAAACCACTATTAAAAGAAAAAATTTGGGGCGGACAACATCTTAAAACATTATTGAACAAACCATTTCCTGAAAATAAAAAAATTGGTGAAAGCTGGGAAATATCAGGAGTTGAAGGTAATTTATCTATTGTTGATAATGGTTACTTGCAAGGGAACAATTTGCAGGAACTCATTGAAATTTATATGGGCGACATGGTTGGTGACCGTGTTTATGACCATTATGGAATAGAGTTTCCTCTATTGATTAAGTTTATAGATGCCAACGACGAGCTTTCCATACAGGTACATCCTGACGATGAACTGGCAAAAAAAAGACACAATGCTTTTGGAAAAACAGAAATGTGGTATATCATTGATGCAGATAATAATGCTGAACTAATTTCGGGATTTAAAGAAAAAACAGATAAAAACACTTATTTAAACTACTTAAAAACAGGTAAATTACCTGAAATCCTAAACTACGAAAAAGTGCAACAAGGCGATGTTTTTTTTATTCCCTCCGGCAGAGTTCATGCCATTGGTAAAGGAATTGTATTGGCCGAAATTCAACAAACATCAGACATTACGTACCGTATATTCGACTGGAACAGAAAAGATGACAATGGAAATTACAGGGAGCTCCACACAAATTTAGCATTAGATGCTATAGATTTTAATGTTTATGATAGCTATAAAACAGACTACAAAATAACCCTAAACAAAGATTCCAGTATTTTAACCTGCCCATATTTTAAAACCAATATCATTCAGTTTAATCAAACGATTGAAAAGGATTATAATCAAATCGATTCTTTTGTTATTTATATGTGTATTGACGGTCAATTTAAAATTAACTACGCAAAAGATGAGAGTATAACTGTTTTAAAAGGCGAAACTATTTTAATTCCGGCAGTAATTGAACATTTATTTCTTGAGCCTGTTCGAGAGAGTAAAATACTTGAGATTTTTATACCTGAGTCTACCAATGACATTAAGTGATAGTAATAAAATTAAGCATGCTATTGTTTTATTTGATGGATATTGTAATCTGTGTTCATGGTCGGTGCAATTTATTTTAAAGCGGGATAAAAAAGATTATTTCCGGTTTGCATCATTACAATCTGATAAAGGCAGACAGTTAATTAAACAATTTGATAAACCTTTTGATCTTGATGAATCTGTAGTGCTTATGGAAAATGAAAATATATACTTTAAATCAACAGCAGCCCTAAGGATTGCTAAAAAGCTAAAGAGTTTTTGGCCCTTGAGTTATGCTTTTATAGTTATTCCAAAATTTATACGTGATTATATTTATACAATCATTGCTAAAAACCGTTTTAAATGGTTTGGCAAGCGAGCGGAATGTTATCTTCCTAAAAACAATGAACAAGAACTGTTTCTATAAACTTTTATCGCTCTTTACAGGCAAATATCTTTGCTTATCTTCAAAAAAATCCATCAACTGTGTTCTTTTTTTAAAATTTGCTGAATGTTTAACCCCTGCAGGAACAAAATAATGATCTCCCTTTTTATAGGTTTTAGTTTCTGCTCCAATGGTTAAATCCATTTCACCTTCAAAAACAATTCCCCACTGCGCTCCGTGAGCATGCTCCGGGACAATGCCAATCGCCTCAATCACAAAAAATATGGCCTGATTATTTTCTCCTTGCAATAATTTACCGTTTACACCGTCGAATGTAATGTCCGCATCTGGCAAATTTTTAATCATATCCGGATAAATAGATTCATCAAATTCTTTCATAAGTTTCGCTTTAATTTATAACTCAATTTTTCCTTCTTCGATTAATTTGTGTTTTTTTGCCAGAATTGCAACCAGCTGACTAACAGCTGCCATAGCAGAAATTGTTTCCGGAGAAATTGTTTTTTGCTGCAATCTAAGCATTAGCAATCCATACAAACCGTTAAAACAAGCTTCCACTTCATTATCTACGGCTCCTTTAGATTTGTTCAACAGCTCTTGAACCCCATCCTTTGCTTTATTGTAAGCATCGATATAATCGAGATGATCGGGTGACTTTAATAATTTTAAATGAAGTTGATTTAAGTCATTTACCGTATTTTGTACAAATTGTAAATGTCCTGTTTTTTCAATTCCTTCTTCTTTAAATAAATCAATTAATCCTTCGTACCAGTTTCTGATTTCTTTCTTTACCGGATTGGGCTGATCAAATTTCTCGATAATATTTTTAGATATTTTTTCAATATCAAAATTATAAGCCCGGATCAAATCTTCGATTTGCCACATGTATAAAATATACTCGGCAATATTTTCACGTTTTTTCGCTTTGGCTATAATCATGGCGTGGTTAATATTTCTTTTTTAATCTATCAATTAAACGGCGTTCTCTTTTTGTAGGCCTGCCATATCCTTTTTGCCTGATTTCAAATCCAGCATAATTTTTCATCTCAAGTTTTACTTTTTCTTCTTCAGGCGTGATATCTTCAACATAATCGGCAGCAATTTTAGCTGATTTCCGATTAGACAACAATCCCAAAACTTTATATTGATAGGTTACCGGCGGGCGTTTTACAAAAACTACCTCTCCCACTTTTACGGTTCTGGAAGGCTTAACCTGTATATCATCAATAATTATTCTCCCTTTTTTACAAGCCTCGGCAGCCTGGCTGCGGGTTTTAAAAATTCGAACAGCCCATAACCATTTATCAATACGCAAATTATCATCATGCTCCATAATGAAAATTATCTTTTAAAAGTAAAGATTGTAAAGTTAGGAATTAACCTAAAGGAATAAAAATTACCGATTATTAAACTCGTTCATTGTATTCTCCACCCCAATCAAACCAAAACTCTTAATCAATTCAATGGCTGTATCTATTCGTTCAGGCAGCATCCTTTTTTCCTCTTCGTTCCATGGACTCAACACATAATGAGCCTGAGCTCCTTTAGGGTAATCATCTCCAATTCCAAATCGGAGGCGAGGATAATTTTGGTTTCCCAACATTATGCTAATATCTCTTAACCCATTATGCCCTGCATCTCCTCCTTTAGGTTTTATTCTTAATTTGCCAAACGGAAGTGCAACATCATCAACAATAACCAGTAATCTGTCGGGTGTTAATTTTTCTTTGCTAAGCCAGTAGTTTACAGCTCTACCACTTCGGTTCATTAAGGTTGTAGGCTTAATTAAAACAAAAGTCCTGCCTTTAAACTTATACTCAGCTCTAAAGGCATAACGTCGGTCCTCAAAAGCAATATTGGATGCATTAGCCCATGCATCCAATATTTTAAAACCTATATTATGTCGTGTATTAACGTACTCGTTTCCAATATTCCCTAAACCGGCAATAAGGTATTTCAAGTCAAAATTATTTTAAGTTACACTTTACTCTTTTGATTCTTCAGATTCTCCAGCAGGAGCTTCACCTTCTGCACCGCCTTCTTCTCCTTCTGCTGCTTCGGCTGCTTCAGCTTCCAGCGCCTCAATTTCTTCTGGTAAAGTAGCACCACGTGCACTCTTAACTAAAACAACTACAGCGCTATCAGGCTCAAGAAAATTAACATGTTTATAGGGTAAATCTTTAATCTTAACCGAACTTCCTATTTCTAGTGGTGAAATATCAATAACAATTTCATCAGTTAAATTTCCTGGTAATGCTTTAATTTTTAATTTTCTCATTTTTTGTACCAGACGGCCGCCATTTAATACACCTACAGCAGAACCTTCAAGACGAACAGGAATTTTCATCCATACGGGTTTAGTATCCTCAATCTCATAAAAATCAGCGTGTAAAATTTTTTCGTTAACCGGATGGAATTGTACATCTCTTAATACAGCTTTATGTTTTTTACCATCAAGGTCAAGGTTAACAAGATACGCATTAGGTGTATAAACAAGTTCATTAAACGAATTTTTATCTGTATGAAAATGAACATTGTCACTCTTTCCATACATTACACAAGGTACTTGTTTCTGATCTCTTAACTGTTTAGAAGTCTTTTTCCCTACATTTTCTCTTATGCTACCTTTTACTTCAATTACTTTCATTTTATTTATTATTATGTGTTATATTCTTATTTTATTTTAAAACCGCAAATATAAAATTTTATACTATAAAATTCGAACTTATAGACTGATAATTATATACTTTATTAATTACATCTGCAAAAACATCAGCAATAGAAAGCACTTTAATCTTTTCAGACAATGGTTTAATGGGCAATGAATCGGTAACTACCACTTCGGTAATTTTCGAATCATTAATCCTTTCATATGCCGGACCTGATAAAACAGCGTGTGTTGCAAATGCTCTAACACTTTTAGCACCGCGTTCAATCATCATGTCGGCAGCTTTAGTTACCGTACCGGCAGTATCTATCATATCATCCAGGATAATTACATTTTTACCTTCAACATCGCCAATTACTGTAAGTTCATCAACAACATTTGCTTTTTTTCGCGATTTATGGCAAATAACCAATGGTGTTTCTAAAAATTTTGAATAAGCATTTGCTCTTTTTGTTCCACCCATATCAGGAGATGCCATAACTAAATTATCTAAATTTAAATTTTTGATATAGGGGACAAAAATGGCTGATGCATATAAATGATCAACAGGAACATCAAAAAATCCCTGAATCTGATCGGCATGTAAATCAAGGGTCATTATTCTATCAACTCCGGCTGCAGTAAGTAAATTGGCAACCATTTTTGCGGCAATCGAAACCCTCGGTTTATCTTTTCTGTCCTGCCGGGCGAAGCCATAATATGGCATCACTGCAACTACTTTATATGCAGATGCTCTTTTTGCAGCATCAACCATTAATAATAGTTCCATTAAGTTATCGGAAGGAGGGAATGTAGATTGAATAATAAAAACATAAGCGCCTCGTACTGTTTCTTCATAGGATGTTTGAAACTCGCCATCGCTATACTCTGTAAAAGAGGCATTCCCTAACTCAATACCATACTCTTTGGCAATTTTTTCAGCAATAAATCGAGATTTTGTTCCCGAAAAAAGTTTTATTGGAGGATGAACACTCATTTTATCGTACTTTTCAAAATAATTATTATATGTTTTTTATGGATTTGCAAAGTTATAAATATCATTCTATTTTTCACCTACTTTGAGATAAAATTATCACTCATTGATTAAAAAATTATAATTCATTGAGCTGCTCAATATATCTCAACAATTCATCCCTTCCTTTTTTATTCTCAGCTGAGGTTAAAAATATTTCGGGCAAAGTTTCCCATTCTTTTAGCATTTCTTTGGTATAAAAGTCAATATTATTAATCAAAGCTGTTTTGCTAAGCTTATCAGTTTTTGTAAATACTATAGCAAATGGAATTTGGTTTTCTCCAAGCCATTGCATAAACTGCAAATCATTATTTTGTGGTTTATGTCTTGCATCGATTAAAACAAACAAACAAACCAGATTCTTTCGAAAAGCAGCATAATCCTTTATTAAGCGGTTAAAATCTTTACGAATAGTTTTTTTTACTTTGGCAAATCCATATCCAGGCAAATCGACCAAATGCCATGAATTATTTATCAAAAAAAAATTAATTAACTGTGTTTTCCCGGGAGTTTGTGATGTCTTAGCCAAATTTTTACGATCAAGCAACATATTAATCAGTGATGACTTGCCTACATTTGAACGACCCACAAATGCATATTCCGGAATATTGTTATCGGGGCATTGCTGATATCCGGTAAAACTTGAAACAAAAGTAGCGCTTTTTATATCCATCTCATTTAATTTTTTTGATTAAAAAAATACCGAAAGCATGGCTGCAATTCCGAAAACAATAATGATTACACCAGCAATTTTATTGATCCACCACAGCTGTTTTAACCTGAATTTTTTTCTAAACAAATCAACAAAAAAAGTAAGAGAAGCCCACCAAAGGGTTGCACCTAAAAAAACTCCGGCTATAATTAAAGATGATTTAATTGAACTATCTTTTGATGTTACAAGCCCTATTCCGGCAAATGCTGCAACAAAAAGAAAAACAGCAAGTGGGTTTGAAAGGGTTAAAAAAAGTACGGAAAGAAAATCTTCAACCAGTTTATTTTTCTTTTTCCTGTGACGTCTTATTTGTTGTATAGGATTTGTATTAAAAATACGGGTTCCTAAAAAAATTAGCACTCCACCTCCAAGCAATTGAATATAAAACTGTTGCTCTTCGATAAAATTTATTATAAAAGTTAATCCTAATGCCGCCACCAGAGCAAAAAATGAATCAACAGTTGCAGCTCCCATACCGGAAAACAAACCAGAGGTTCTTCCTTTGTTTATAGTACGTTGTATACAAAGAACACCAACCGGTCCCAAAGGAATTGATGCCAAAAAACCCACTACTATTCCTTTTACTAAAAATTCAATTTCCACAATTTAATAATTTGTATTTTTAACCAACAACCTCGGCTCCATCATCTCGTTAATAGCATATTTTATGCCTTCTCTGCCAAAACCTGAATTCTTAATACCGCCATAGGGCATATGGTCAACCCTAAAAGTTGGTACATCGTTAATAATTACTCCTCCAGCTTCGATTTCATTAAAAGATTGATTCATTTCTGTAATACTATCTGTAAAAACGCCTGCTTGCAAACCATATTCAGAATCATTAATCATACCAACGGCCTGGGAAAAATCAGAAAATTTTTCAACAGTAACAACAGGCCCAAAAATTTCCAAAGCACAAACTTTCATCTCACGTTTTGTATTTGTAATAATAGTTGGTTCATAAAATGAATCTTTACGTTTTCCTCCGTATAATATTTTTGCACCGTTATGAACCGCTTCATTAACCCATTCTTCTACCCGTTTAGCATTTTCTTCATCGATCATAACTGAAATGTCGGTAGACTCATCATCCGGAGCACCAAATGTAAGCTTTTTCGTTTCAGAAATAAATTTATTTACAAACTTGTCAAAAACTTTTTCATGTACCACTATTCGCTGTACATGAATACAAACCTGGCCTGAATAAGCAAAACCTCCTACCAGGCATTTTTTCACAGCTAAATCAACATCAGCTTGTTCTGAAACAATTACACCAGCGTTTCCACCTAACTCAAGAGCAATCTTTTTTTTGCCAGCATTTGCTTTCATTTTCCATCCTACATTAGGCGAACCTGTAAACGAAAGCATATTAAACCTTTTGTCAATTACCAACTGATTTCCTGCTTCTCTATCCATTGTCAAAACAGAAAATGCTCCTTTAGGCAGTTCAGTCTGGTCAATAATTTTTGCCAGTTCCAAAACAGATAGTGGAGTAGAACGTGCCGGTTTAATAATTATTGCATTTCCTGATGCTATAGCAGGAGCTATTTTATGGGCTGCAAGATTTAATGGAAAATTAAATGGTGCAATTCCGGCAATTAATCCAACAGGGAAATATTTAACCAATCCTTCTTTCTTTTCGCCTGCTGGTGTCCAGTCAATAGAAATATACTCTTTGGGCAATCTTTTTGACTCTTCGGCAGCAATTGTAAAAACCTGTACTGCGCGTTTTATTTCTCCCAATGCATATTTGAAAGGTTTCCCTGCTTCGCGGGCTAAAATTAAAGCCAGCTCATTACTTTTTGCTTCAATTTGATTGGCAATTTGCATTAAAATGCTATACCTTTTATGCGAAGACAAATCCCGCATGATAGATTTTACCGATTGCGCTTTTTCAATTGCTTTTTCAAGCTCACCCTTTCCTGCAAGGTAGGTTTCTGCTATAATGCTATTATCAAAAGGATTCAAAACCTTAAGCCTCTCTTTTGTTTGGCAAAATTCGCCACCGATATATATTTTATAGTCCTGCATCATATTTAAATTTTAAGTAACGGCAAAATTAGGTTTTTCTATTGAATCTCTAAAAAAAAATACTGGATTTACAAAAAGTTAAAACAAGCCAGCCGTTGAATTGTTAATTATATCTTATCTTTACCACCTAAATTTTTAAAAAGATGCTTAAAATAAACCTGGAAAATAAAGGATGGCAATGGGCAACACTCATTTTTCTGTCGCTAATTTGGGGCAGTAGTTTTATATTAATGAAAAAAGGGTTACGATCCTATTCACATGACCAGGTTGCAGCATTACGCCTTTTTATTTCTTTTGTTGCATTTATACCATTCATCATAAAAAATCTTAAAAAATTAACTAAAGAAAATTTTGTTTCATTATTAATTATTGGATTTATTGGCTCTGGTGCTCCGGCCTTTTTGTTCACCAAGGCTCAAACGCAGATTGATAGCTCAATGGCAGGAATTTTAAACTCATTAACTCCGCTATTTACCTTAATTATAGGCCTTGTTTTTTATAAAAGTACGGCTAAATTAATTAATGCAATAGGGATTATTCTGGGATTAATGGGCGCCATGGGTTTAATTTTACAATCGGTAAATGGTGGAGTAATTGCAGAAAACATTAATTATTACGGACTCTTTGTTATTGTTGCAACCATTTGTTATGGAATAAATGTAAACCAGGTAAGATACAAAATAAAAGGATTAAACGGACTGGAAATCACATCACTGGCATTTATATTTGTTGGCCCTTTGGCAGGATTTTACCTTGCTTTTTCTGACTTTTCATATACATTAACTACAAAGGATAACCTGTTAAATCTGGGTTATATAGGTATACTAGCGGTTGTTGGAACAGTTTTAGCACTGGTAATCTTTAACACTTTAATTCAACACACCTCCGCCATTTTTGGGTCCTCAGTTACTTATATCATTCCTGTTTTTGCAATTTTGTGGGGAGTATTCGATGGAGAGACATTAAGTATCTTGCAATTTTTCTGGATAGCACTAATAATAGTCGGGGTATACCTGGTAAATAAAAGAAGTAAAAATATAAAAAAACAAAATAAAACATTACAGTTGAATCCCCGTTATCATAATCAAATCTCAAAAAAGGCATAATAGAATGAATAAATCAAATCGATTGACACTGGTTCTTTTAAGTTCTGTTTTACTAACTTTGCCCTGGTATCAACAGTTCTCGGGAATTATTATATTAATCGCAATCATTCCGCTTTTACTGGTCGAAGATTATTTATACCAGTCAAGGCAACAAAATAAATCGGTTGTGCTCATTGGTTATGCAGCTCTTACATTCGGATTATGGAATATTTTAACTACTTTTTGGATTTATAATGCTGCACTTATTGGTGTAATTGCTGCGGTAATTGTAAATACCTTATTAATGTCCTCCGTTTTTTGGATGTTTCATTTTACTAAAAGAAAATTAGGAGCAAAATTTGGGCAATTCGCACTTATTGTTTACTGGATTGGATTTGAGTATTTTTATTTAAATGCAGAAATTTCCTGGCCATGGCTTAATTTAGGCAATGCGTTGGCAAAAGATATTAAATTAATACAATGGTACGAATATACAGGAACTTTGGGAGGAACCTTCTGGATTTTACTGGCTAATCTAATGCTGCTTAACTTAATTCAATCTTACTTCATCAATAAAATAAACAAATCATTTATCATAAGGGCAATAGCATTAATTGTTCTGATACTATTTCCAATCATAACATCATTAACTATTTTCAATCATTATAAAGAAAAGGGAAAAGAATATAATATTGGGGTACTTCAGCCTAATATCGATCCTTATAACGATAAATTCAGTGGATTATCTCCTTTTCAGCAATTAAATATAATATTAAATCTTGCCGATAGTATTACAGATCAAAAAACAGATTACGTTGTGGCACCAGAAACAGCACTGGACAATAATTTATGGCTTAATGAGCTTGAAAATAATTATAGCATAAAAGCTATCCGTCAGTTTGTTAATAAATGGCCGAACGTAAATTTTGTTATTGGAATTGATGCTTTTAAAAAATACAATTTAGGCGAAAAACATACACCCACTGTAAGATATGCTGAAAAAGCAGGATTTTATTATGATGCCTTTAATTCGGCCATCCAAATAGATACAACTGATTATATCCCTGTTTATCACAAATCCAAGCTAGTGGTAGGGGTTGAAAAAATGCCTTATCCCAAATTATTTAAAAAGTTAAAAGGGCTAATTCTCGATTTAGGTGGTACAACTGGCAGTAGAGCAACACAAGACTATCGAGGTACTTTTAAACACACTACTGATGAAACACGGATTGCTCCTGTTATTTGCTACGAATCTGTTTATGGTGAATTTGTTAATGATTATATAAAAAATGGTGCGAACCTAATATTTGTTATTACAAATGATGGCTGGTGGGGAGATACTCCGGGTTATAGACAACATCTGAATT
>CAZSIC010000051.1:0-22403 GCA_964606845.1 uncultured Bacteroidales bacterium | reverse complement strand
TACCTTTCATTATTCCCTCCATTGTTTTTAAAAAACAACCGATAAGTTATCCATGCGATTAAAATACTTCCGGCAACCGCAAATAATGTAATTACGATAGATAAGTAGCCAATTTTATCGAAGCTGGATAATATTTTCTCATCGGTACCTACTGCTAATCCAAGTAAAAAAAGTAATAAATAAATGGCCCAGTTTGTTAATTCCGATATCCATTTTAAAAAAGTGGTTTTGTGATGAAAAATCCATCCAACGATTATTCCTGCTGTCATTAATAATAATACGGGAATCATAGATTAATTTGATTTAAATGAAAGAATATGATAAGTTACAGCTACTGCTATAGCAATGAGTAGTATTTGTACCCAAATTAATTGGACTACAAGTATTGTTGTGGTTAAAATAGTGGTCCATAATAATGATAAGGCATATATCTTTGTTTTTAATGATATTGTTTTATGATGTAAATAATTTTGTAAATGTTTTCCCAGGTATTTATGGTTCATCAACCAAAGATACAACCTTTTTGAACTGCGTAAAAATAGAGCAGCCGATAACAGGAGAAAAGGAGTAGTGGGTAAAAGAGGTAAAAATATACCCAGAACACCGAGCCCTAACGATATAATACCTAAAATAATGAAAACAAATTTTAAGATTTTATTTTCTGTTTGTTTTATTTCTTTAGCCACAACCTTATTTTGGTCTTTTTTCTTTAAACGATATGTTATTGTGTGTTCCATCGCAAAAAGGCATATTATTTAAATTTCCGCAACGGCATAAAACTACAGTATTAGCTTTTGCCAGATTCAACCCGTTTATATCTATAATTTTATCTCTTGATGCTCCATTCATATTAACCCATGTCCTTTTTGCCGGATCGAAAACTTTCTGTAATTTGGAATAACAGATGGTGGCATGTGCACATTTTGCCGGATGCCAGTGAACAGTTTTTCTCATTGCTATAATCACGGTCATTCTGATCCATTTTTTTGTTGATTTTTAAAAGTAAAAATATAATTCTACTCCGATTAATGCATAAATTTTCGAATTAATCTTATGAATACAATAAAAAAGGTTTTATCGTTCTGTAAATTTTTTTTTGCAGGTTTGTATTTTTTATAAGTATTACTTCACAACAATTTTTAAATCAAATCGTATTATGAACAGAAATTAAAATCAAATATGAGATTATTTAAAGGCATCATAATAGTAATCATCTTGTCTTCTTGTATTTCTGATTTTGTGATGGCACAAAATCAAAAAGATTCTGATACAATAATAGTTACCAAAACTGTAATTGATGATGGTGACACCATACCTAATGTAACCATAGGTGAAGTAATTATATTTCCGGAGAAAAAATTTAAGAATCGTTATCAGGCTTGGAGATACCGAAAACTAGTACGAGACTTGAAAAGAGTTTATCCATATGCTAAGATGGCCAAAAATAAACTTGACAAGATGGAAAAGGAGTTTTTAGAGCTTGAAACCGAAAAAGAACGAAAAAAATATATTAAAACCATTGAAAAGCAGTTAATGGATGAGTTTGGTAGTGAGCTCAAAAAATTAACCATTACCCAGGGTCGATTACTTTTAAAGCTTATCGACCGTGAAACCGGAAGCACATCATATATTCTGCTTCAGGAACTAAGAGGGAATTTTTCTGCCGTCTTCTGGCAGGCCATAGCCCGCTTATTTGGTTCTAATTTAAAATCAGAGTACGACCCACAAGGCGAAGACCGGATCATTGAACGTATCGTTTTATTGATTGAGCACGATCAAATTTAAAAACTAAAGGCACTGTCCAAAAAGTAGTAAAAACTTGTAAATTGATTACTTTTTTACTTGGCAAAATTTTTTGTATTCCCTGAAATGCCGGCATTTTGAGTCGCTCAAAGAAATCATGAAGTTTCATAAAGACTTTTTGAACAGACCCTTTTTCTTATTAGGTAATAGATATTTTTTAAGCCATTTCTAATATTTTTTTAACTATATTGTTGGCACCGTCGCCAATCTGCCCAATATTAGCATCGAGCATATAACAGGGTGTCGTTACAATTTTATTATTTTCGTCCACAATTAGTTCGCCATGAGTTGTTTCTTTGTGTTTGGCACCCATATCTTTTATTGCTTTGGCAGTATCCTTATCCTGCCCAATGGTTACTTCAATATCACCCAGTATTTTGGCAATTAAAACCGGGGCAATACATAAAGCGCCTATTGGTTTTTTTCTTTCGTTCATCGAACGGATCGCTTTCTCAACATCAAGGTTTACTTTACAATTTGATCCGTCGAAAGCAAATGTGCAAAGATTTTTTGCTACACCAAATCCTCCGGGGAAAATGATGGCATCAAAATCGTCAGCTTTAAAATTTGCCAGATCATGGATTTTTCCGCGTCCAATTCGCGCAGCTTCAATAAGGACATTCCTTTTTTCTTTCATTTCATCACCGGTTAAGTGATTAATTACATGGTGTTGGTCAATGTTAGGAGCAAATAGTTCGTAAGTGGCTCCATTTTTTACAATTGAGTATAATGTAAGCGTTGCCTCATGAATTTCCGATCCATCGAAAACACCATTTCCTGCTAATACAACTGCTATTTTTTTCATAACGTAAAAATTTTTTTAAATTTAAAATTTGATTTTACCACATTAGCTGAACAACTGTAAATATAATGTTATTTTAAAAAGATTTCAAGTTTTACCAATGATGAAAAGAACCTTTATTGCTTTAAAAATACCTGTTTCGAAACAAACAGCTGAAATAATTCAGGATATAAAGTCTGAACTCCTAAATGAGAAAATTAAATGGGTAGAAATTTTTAATATGCATATTACGCTTTTTTTTGCGGGAGATACTGATGAAGCAATGATTCAAAAAATATCAACTAACCTTGAAGTTGTATTAAAATCTAAAAAATCATTTACGCTAAAAGGAAAAGGAATTGGTGTGTTTAAAAATTTGAATAATCCACATGTATTGTGGTTGGGTATTGAAAAATCAGATTCTCTACAAAATTTAAAATTTGAAATCGACAGGATGATGAAAAAATTAGGGTTTGAAATTGAAAACAGGCCTTTTAAACCACATTTAACGTTGGGGAGGATCAGGTCAATAAACGATAAAAGAAAACTTAAGCAGGTGTTAGATGATTATGAGAATATTGAACTTCAAAATTTTGAGATCAATAAAGTATTTTTTTATGAAAGTAAGCTAACTCCGGAAGGCCCGGTTTATAAAGTGATTAAACAAGTAGAATTAAATTAAACATTTCCTCCTCTTACGATAGTAATAATCGTGTAAATCATAATTTTAAAATCGACATATAGCGACATATTTTCGATATAAAGGATATCGTATTTTAATCGTCTAATCATCTGATCAACATTTTCTGCATATCCATATTTTACCTGCCCCCACGATGTAATGCCTGGCTTTACTTTTTGCAGATGTAAGTAATGAGGAGCTATCTTTACAATTTTATCAATGTAATATTTTCTTTCGGGCCTTGGCCCTACAATAGACATATCACCTTTTAAAACATTCCAGAAATTTGGCAGTTCGTCTAGTTTTGATTTTCGCAAAAATCTGCCAAAAGGAGTTATACGGTCGTCATTTTTTGATGATAATTCGGGGCCGTTTTTTTCAGCATCAACATACATTGATCTAAACTTATAAAGGGTAAAAGGTTTACCAAACCTTCCTATGCGTTCGTGGCTATAGATTATTGGCCCTTTTGATGTGGCCTTTATACCAACAGCCAGAAATAAAATTAAGGGTGAGAAAATAATCAAAGCCGTTAACGAAAAAATAAAATCAATAGCTTGTTTTGTATGTTCCTGCCAGGTAGGCATTAAGCTGTGTGAGATTTGGATAATGGGAGTACCAAAAATATGTGACATTTTTACTTTTCCCATTAAAATGTCGTACATGCTCGGAATGGCTTTAACAACTACTTTTTTGTGATCTAAATGATTAATGATCTTTTCAATTTCTTTGTGTTCCCTGGTTTCTAAGGCAATAATTACTTCTTCAATACCATATTCATCAATTATATTTTCAGTATCTTTTAAGTTACCGAGTTTGGGCAAATGTTTTTCGATAAGATAACTTTCTTTTTCTTCAAGGCTAACAAACCCAATAAATTTATTACCAACCGATTGCTTTTGATTTTCAATTTTTTGATAAATAGTAACTGCTTTTTTATTTCCGCCAATAATGATCGTGTTAAATCCAATTTTGCG
Source organism: uncultured Bacteroidales bacterium (assembly GCA_964606845.1). Taxonomy (GTDB): domain Bacteria; phylum Bacteroidota; class Bacteroidia; order Bacteroidales; family UBA12077; genus UBA12077. Next base: position 18,160 of record CAZSIC010000051.1, on the reverse strand, counting down.
GGAATGAATTTTATGGTTTGTAATAGATGTTATAATTAATCTTGGAATATAGGTAAGTGAAAAATGAATAACCGTTAGTGCTACAAACAGATTGTAATAATGCTTATAATTCTCTACCTGGTCGTCAAGTAGGAAAACAAAAAAAATAATAACCGATCCTGTTATTGTAGTTACAATTGTTTGCCAAAGCTCTTTTAGCCTGGATTTTCTGTAAATATCTTTATAATATCCGCTTAGGTAGTATAAAAATATCCACAATATAGGGATCGTCGCTAAGCCAAGAAAATATCGGTTAGTAAAATCAATAGGTAAATCAAAAGCAAATCTTTGCGATTCAATAAATAATTTCCTGTAAATATAAAAGATTGTCCAGCTTAAACCCGCTGAAAGGAAATCGAAAACAAGATACTTAATCGTTTGTAAACGTTTATTCATTGAATGTAAATGAGGCTAAAAACAAGTATTAAAAACAACGTAAAAAAAACAATTTTGTTGTGATTATAAAAATTACATTTTAAGAAAAGCGGAAAGAATTGGTGCTTTTTTTTAAAATTTTAACTATAAATTTTATTGATGATTGATTGAGTAGCTTGTATATCCTGGATGATCTCAGGCGATTCTGAAATATTTAATGATTTTATATCTTCTGAATAATGAATAAAGCTCGATATTTCGGATTCAAATGGATTGGAATGAAATAATCCAAGCTCCCTTCTTTCAGTGTGTCCTTTAGAAAAGGTGTGTTTATAAACAAAATGTTTGTTTAAATTAATTTCATAAAAGTCATGAACCTCGTATATTCTGATTTGTTTTTCATTTTCTTGCGAAAGATTATTTAATTTTATTTTGGCAATTGATCCATTATCAAATTCCAGGAAAATAAATACAAAGCTAAAAATGGTTTCATCAATTTTAACGGGAGTAGTATTAATTTTTTTAATGCCGGAATTAATACAAGCAGATACAAACCTAACTGCTTCAAATATTTCAAAAAAATAATCTTTTTTTCTTAAAATTTGGTTAAACGAACAGTCCATTTCAACATATTTTGTTTGTTGAAGTTCCTTTTTAATTAATTTAAATTCAGGAGTATACAATATGGTTTGTTTAATAGCTATTTGTACTTCTGCTTCGAATGCCAGTTTAAATAATTGTTTTACTTCTTCGGTCGAAAGATCAAATATATTTTCAATAAACAGGTGGCAAGAATTTTTTATTGCATGTATTGCAAAATCAACATTTGGTTTTAAAGAGTTTGCAAAATAAACTGCATCAACATCCTGAAAAAGTGTGGTAGCTGACGGATACTTTTTAATATCATACTTTTGGGCAAAAGCATGCATTTCTTCTGTATTGGGAGAGAAAATACCTAATATATTGCTTTTTAAGCTTTGCTGAATAGATTCAAAACTTTTCTCTTCTTTGGATGAATTAATTCCTATTAAACCTATTTTCATGGATTTATGTTATTGTTTATACAAACTTAAGGGTTTTAAGAAAAGAGAAGCCAAAACTACGAATCAATTTATCAACGTATGGTTGTTAATAACGTTGGTATATCAGGAAATATTAATTTGTTTAATTTTAAAGCACTTATGTATCAAGGTTTTATCTCATGTTTTTTAAGTGTGATATATTTACACTTCCTTTTGATAATTGTGATTTGTTCTGTTATATTTGCTATTTAATTGTAGGAACAATAAAAATTTTTAAATGACTGATTCATACCGTCATAAAGGTTTACGTAAAAAGCTGGTAGAAACCATCCGTGAAAAAGGCATAAAAGATCAGAGGATTCTTGATGCTGTTGGAAAAGTACCACGACACCTGTTTATGGATAGTGGTTTTGTTGAATTTGCTTATCGCGATCAGGCATTCCCTATAGGATCAGGGCAAACAATATCTCAGCCCTATACCGTTGCCTTTCAAACTGAGCTTTTACAAGTAGAAAAACATGACAAAGTTTTGGAAGTTGGCACGGGTTCAGGTTATCAATGTGCTATTTTACTTGAAATGGGTGCTAAAGTTTATACCATTGAGCGTCAACGTGAGTTGTATCTAAAATCAAGAGCACTATTGAACAAATTAGGTTATAAACCGTATTTTTTTTATGGCGATGGTTATTTAGGACAACCTCGTTTTGCTCCATTCGATAAAATATTGATTACTGCTGGTGCTCCCGAAATTCCACAAGATTTGCTAAAACAATTAAAAGTGGGCGGTCGAATGGTTGTCCCAGTAGGTGGCGGCGGAGGACAGGTTATGATGGCCGTTGACCGGATAAGTGAAGATGAGTTTAAAGAATCGCAACATGGTTATTTTGCTTTTGTGCCTATGATAAAGGGACGTGAATAAAAAACTATAAATATGATAAATTTAAAAACATTTGTATTTAATCCTTTCCAGGAAAATACTTTTTTGCTTTACGACGAAACAAAAGAATGTGTAATTATCGATGCAGGATGTAACGATTTAAATGAAAATAATGAGTTGTTTACATTTATTGGCGACAATGAACTGGTACCTAAATTTCTTATCAATACACACTGTCATATCGACCATATTTTGGGCAATTCGGCTGTTCTTGATAAATATAAGATTTCATCTATAGCTCATCAAGACGATTTGCCTTTGATTGAACGTGCAAACGATATGGCTTTAGCCTTTGGTTTTAATGTGAAAGAACCTCCCAAACCCAATATGCTTGTTACTCATGGCGATGAAATAAAGTTTGGAAATTCGGTTTTGGAAGTCAGGTATGTACCCGGCCATTCGCCCGGCAGCATTGCTTTAATTGCCCAAAATGATAAATTTGCTATAGTAGGAGATGTGCTTTTTAAAGGAAGTATTGGCAGAACTGACCTTCCCGGAGGAGATTATAATACATTGATAGATAGCATTAAACAACAGATTTTTACCTTAGATGAGGATTTTGTTATTTTTCCCGGTCACGGCGATTCAACAACTGTTCAGCACGAAAAGTCAACAAATCCTTTTTTTGTAGATAACTGATAGCAATCCATGAACAATGATAAGTTAAACTTGTTTTAAAACATATAGTCAAAAATCAACAACATGATTTTTTTAATGTTTATTTATTATACTAATGCTTAAATTAGCCCGTGAATTTTAAAATGTTATTCATAAATATTAAACAATTATAAAAATGGCTCTAGATAATTTTGTTCAACGTCATAATGGTCCCAGAGATCATGAAATTGATACCATGTTAAAAAAGATTGGGGTATCAAGTATGGATGAATTAATTAACAAAGCAGTTCCTTCGTCAATTATGCTTGATAAGCCCATGCAGCTTGGTAAAGGTGTTAGTGAATACGAATACCTGAAAAAGCTTAAAAGAATAGCTGCAAAAAATAAATTGTATAAATCATTTATCGGGTTGGGATATTATGATACCATCACACCTTCGGTTATCCATAGAAATATATTGGAAAACCCGGGATGGTATACTTCCTATACTCCCTATCAGGCAGAGATTTCGCAGGGTAGATTAGAGGCTTTACTTAATTTCCAGACTGTAGTAATGGATTTAACTGGCATGGAAATGGCCAATGCATCATTGCTTGACGAAGCTACTGCTGCTGCTGAGGCAATGATTATGTTACACAATGCCCGTCCGCGAAAGCAAGCTAAAGCTGGTGCTGATACTTTTTTTGTTGATGAAAATATTTTCCCGCAAACATTAGATGTGTTGCAAACACGTGCCGAACCTTTGGGTATTGAAATTAAAAAAGGAAAATTTAGTGAAGCGAATCTGGATGATAAAGTTTTTGGGGCAATGGTTCAATACCCTGCTGCTGATGGTAAAATTGAAGATTATAAAGATTTTGTTGCCAAAGCTCATGAAAATGAAAGTGCAGTTGCTGTTGTTGCCGATATTATGAGTCTTGTATTATTAACCCCTCCAGGCGAATGGGGTGCCGATGTTGTGGTTGGCTCAACGCAGCGCTTTGGTATTCCGATGGGATATGGCGGGCCACATGCCGGATATTTTGCAACACTTGAAAAATATAAACGAAATATTCCCGGCCGTATTATTGGCGTTTCTAAAGATGCCCAAAATAAACCCGCCTTGCGTATGGCATTACAAACGCGCGAACAGCACATTAAGCGCGAAAGAGCAACATCAAACATTTGTACAGCTCAGGCATTGTTGGCAACCATGGCAGGTATGTATGCTGTTTATCATGGCGCTGAAGGGCTTAAAAGAATTGCCCTACATATTCATCATATGGCAGTTACGCTTAACGAAAAATTAAAGGAATTAGGGTTTGAACAGGAGAACAAAAACTTTTTTGATACATTAAAAATCAACCTTGGTAATGTTAAGGCTGGCCAAATAAAAAAAATAGCTTTAGCGAAAGAAATTAATTTAAATTATATTGATGATCATACCATTGGTATTAGTACTGATGAAACTACACTGATTCAGGATATTAATAATATCGTTGATATTTTTGCGGAAGTTGCAGGTAAAAAGGTTAATGCTGTTTGTCATATCAATCAAGAAAAAGCTTTTGATAATCAATTTAAACGAACCAGTGAGTTTTTAACGCTCGATATTTTTAAACGTTATCGTAGCGAAACAGAGATGATGCGTTATATTAAAAAATTAGAACGTCGCGATTTCTCATTAACACACTCAATGATTTCGCTTGGTTCGTGTACGATGAAGTTAAATGCTGCTACCGAACTTTTTGCATTAAGCTGGCCCGAATTTGGCGGTTTGCATCCGTTTGTTCCTACCGACCAGGTCGAAGGTTACCATCAGTTATTTACCGAACTTGAAGAAGACTTGAAAGAGATCACTGGTTTTGATGCGATATCATTCCAGCCAAACTCTGGCGCTTCAGGTGAATATAGCGGATTAATGGTAATCCGTCAATATCATATTGAACATGGAGAAGGCCACAGGAATGTAACTTTAATTCCTTCATCGGCACATGGAACGAACCCTGCAAGTGCTGTAATGGCAGGAATGAAAGTCGTGGTAGTTGAGTGTGATGAAAATGGAAATATTGATATTGAAGATTTAAGAAAGAAAGCTGAAGAACACAAAGATAATCTTGCAGCCTGGATGGTTACTTATCCTTCTACCCATGGTGTGTTTGAAAGTAAAATTAAAGAAATGAATAAAATCATCCACGATAATGGTGGATTGGTTTATATGGATGGTGCAAATATGAACGCTCAGTTAGGATTAACAAATCCTGCTATTCAGGGTGCTGATGTTTGTCACCTGAATTTACATAAAACATTTGCCATACCTCATGGAGGTGGTGGGCCAGGTGTTGGGCCAATTGGTGTTAACGAAAAGTTGAAACCTTATCTTCCTTCGCATCCGGTGGTTAAAACTGGTGGTGAAAAAGCTATTCATGCAGTTGCGGCTGCTCCATGGGGAAGTTCAAGTATTTTAACTATTTCTCATGCTTTTATTAAGATGATGGGTGGCGATGGATTAACAAAAGCCGGTAAATTATCCATTTTAAATGCCAATTATATTGCCGCATCGTTAAAAGGTTATTATGATATTTTATATTCCGGCGAAACCGGATTTGTAGCCCACGAAATGATTGTTGAGTGCCGGAACTTTAAACCAATGGCTAACATAACAGAAGCGGATATTGCCAAGCGTTTAATGGATTATGGTTTTCATGCTCCAACGTTATCGTTCCCTGTCCATGGCACGTTAATGGTTGAACCTACTGAAAGTGAGTCAATGCAGGAGTTAGACCGGTTTGTTGAGTCGATGATTGGTATCCATAAAGAAATTATCGAAATAAAAGATGGTAAGACAGATGCTGAAAATAATGTGTTGAGAAACGCTCCGCATACTCAGGATGTTGCTGTTGCTGATCAATGGGAGAGGCCTTATGCAAGGGAAAAAGCAGCTTTCCCATTGGATTGGGTTCGTGAAAACAAATTGTGGCCAAGTGTTAGCCGTATTGATGATGGATTTGGCGACAGAAACCTGATTTGCTCATGTGCCCCGATTGAAGAATATAAAGAAGGGGAATTTAGTTTTGAGCATTTGAAGTAAAAATATAATTAATAAAAATTTTATCCCGGAATTTGTAATTAAGTTCCGGGATTTTTGTTTATAAACTCAATCAATTCTACAGGAGCTCCATTGTGTTCAATCATAGCCACACGAACTCCTTCCGAGGGAGCATTGGTTTGATTTAGAATTCGAAAATCTGCACGCGAAAGTGCTTCTTCCAAATTATCCACTTCAAATGCAATGTGAGGGACGGTTTTGATGAGTTCGTCGAATGGGCTGTCATCATCAAATCGCATCCATTCTATACCAAAAGGGCTGGTGTCAAATCCCCCGACAGAGAATTTTAAATGTTGTAAATATCTTTCACCTTGAATTTTTTCTTTGGTTGGTATCCCGATGTGATGGTAACGCCAACCCCATTTTTGAATCGCCAGCGGCTGTTCATAATTTTTTCTTTTTTTCTCCATAAAATCTATATTCTTTTAATTTCATTGAAAAATAGCTGTAGTTTTTGTTGATCTAGTTTTCCATGGGTTCTAACTCCACTGCAAATATCCACCCCGTAAGGTTTTACATAATCTATGGCTTTTCGAACATTTCCGGGATTTAAACCTCCAGCCAGAAATACCGGTTTTTTTGATTGTTTTACAATTTCTTTGCTAATGTCCCAGTTGTGTGTGCGTCCGGTGCCACCTAGTTCTTTAATCTTTAAATTAGGATTTCCGCTATCGAGTAAAATAGCATCCATAAAATTGGAAATTTTCAGTGCTTCATCAATTGCTTTTTGATCGATAACATGAATTACCTGAACCAATTTTATTTCGGGAATATTTAATCTTAACTGTTGATAAGTTTTTGTATTAACACTATCAACCAGCTGAATAGTATTGGTATTTGTTTTTTTGTGATGGTTTATGATATTTTTGGCATCGATTTCACTTGTAAGGAGGAATGAATCGATATGTGAAGGAATATTTTTTGCAATTGAGTATATCATTTCATCAGAAATTATGCCAGGCCCACTGGGCATATTTCCTACCAAACCAATAGCCGAAGCACCCGATTTAATTGCTAACCTGGCTTCTTCAATGTTGGCAATGCAGCAAATTTTAATTTTTGGTATCATTCAAATAAATTAAATATAAAAATTATGCCATTAATTATAAAGTCTTTATTTATAGCGTTAACCATAATTTAAGATCAGATTGATTCTGTTCATTTATGAACATTTACTGTTCTTTGGCGGACTATTAAACCTAATTTTGTGAAAGATTATTTTTCAATTTAATATTTCAATTTCTGGCACAGGAACATTTAATTCATTATAAAATTCAATCCGGTCAATGAGTTCACTTAAAATTAGTGGTATTAAAATAAAATACATGTTAAAATCTTTGCTCAATAAAATCATAGAGCTTATGGTCAGTGCAATCCTTAAAAAACTAATCAGGTGAATTATACGATGGTATTTGATTTTTCGATAGATATACAGTAGTAACCTGAAAAATACAATCATATAAAAAGCTTCGGGTTGGTTTGCCAATAAGGCAAAAACAGTAATCGCCATAAACAGGGTTTGTGCCGAATGAATTTTTGCCGGCCATTTCCAGGTGGCAAGCTGGTATAACATATCGATGGAAAACAGTAAAAGCAAACCAATAGCAGAAACGATAATTCCAGGAATATCAAATACATAAAAATCAATACCCAGTGCTGCTATGAACATTATGAAAAAAAGGATTTCACGGCTTAACCAGGAATCCTTCAGGTTGGTTAATGAACGCCATGCCCGCAATTTCTTACCGAGGTGTAACATGCTTAAGACAGCTGCAATACTTGCTGCTCCAAAGAAAATATGTTTTCCAAATTTTGTAAATATTTTTGTGATTCCTGAAAGGTAAGTCCCGACTAAACCTGTTGAAAGTAGTGTGAAAATTATTAATGGCCATTCGGTTTTTGCTGATATTTTTGATTTTTCTTTCTTTTCTTTTTTAGGTTTAATTTGATGGCTGAAAAGATTCATATCCATTTCAGGCCCTGATATATTATTTATTGGCTTGGTTTTTAGTTTAGAGCCAACATCTACCGGAACGGGACTTGATTGTAATAATTCCTGCCTTGAGAGTTCTGCGAAAGAAAAATCCAAAGCCCCGGTGGGGCAAAGATTGGCACAAGCAGGTTTTTGTCCTTCTTCAATACGGTGGTTACAAAAAGTACATTTTTCAATAATCCCTTCTTTAGGATTAAATTTTGGTGCATCGTAAGGACATGCCCAGGTGCAGTATTGGCAGCCAATACATTTTTCGGGATGGTGAATAATTGCTCCCGTTTTTTCGTCTTTTGAATAAGCATTGGCAGGGCAATTTTGTAAACAAGGTGCATCGTCGCAATGATTACAAGACAGCGATAAATAAAATAACGGAAGTTGTGGATAGTGTGAATTGTTTGATGTATGAATATTTCTCCATTGTTTGGGTTCCTGAAAACCATTTTCATTCATACAAGCCACAACGCATGCGTGGCATCCAACACATTGATTGTAATCAAATATGAAAATGTACTTTTCCATTAATGGTTTATTTTTTCAAAATCTACACTGTTGTCATGAAAAGCTGTTCCATGTCCCATATCTGTTTCACGTCCTTTTGAAAGCATATTGGGGCAAGCGCCTTCCTGATGCCAGTATCCGTTGACAATTACAATATTTCCCGGCCGTAAGCTGGCATCAATTTTTACTTTAATCGTTAATTCTCCTCGATCGTTAAATACACGAGTACAATCGTTTTCCTGAATTTTCTTTCTTTGGGCATCGCCTAAGTTAATGGTGGCATAGGGTTCAGGGTCTATAACCTTTATACTTTTCAGGTTCCCAAATTGTGAATGTATCCTGTTTTTTGTATTTGGCGACATTAAAGAGAAAGGATATTTTGTTTGATGATGTCCTTCTATGGTTCTTTCGTATGTTGGTAAAGGGTTTACGCCCCATTTTTGGTGGGCTGTTTCAGAATAGAGCTCAATCTTTCCTGAAGGTGTTTTAAACTGAAAATCGTAAAAAGCAATTTCCTGCAAGCCGGGTGCTAAAACCGGCTCCTGTTTTAATTTATCTAATGTAAGTTCAGGAAAAGGTTTTAGTTGGTTTGTTAACCATTCTTCTATGGATTCATCTGATGGGTAAGGAATGTTTTCTATAATTTCATGATCACCGAAACCCATTTTTTTAGCAAGCAGATAATAAATTTCTGTTTCGGGTTTTACTTTACCCATTGGCTCAATCACTTTTTGCCTGAGTTGAACGTATGGATTCCAGTAAGATGAGATGATATCAGATTGCTCAAACATTGTTTTTGCCGGTAATATTATATCTGCTTCTATGGCAGTGTCTGTCATAAATTGCTCAACAACTACTTTAAATTCTAATTGGTGGAATGCTTCTTTAACGATGTTACTGTCTGGGTTTTGTGAAATAGGGTTGCCGCGTTCTACCCATGCTGCTTTAAGTTGCGGATTAATCATACGGAACATATCTTCGCCTAAGCGGGCAGTTGCAATTTCCCGACGAAAAATTCCATCCGGTTTTTCGGGAGGATAATAATTCTCCGGTTCTTTTACTTCGCTAAAAATATCGCCCTGTAAATCGGCATAGTGCCAGCATGCTCCCGGCTGGCCAATATTTCCGGTAATTACTGATAACGCCAGCAGGCAACGTGTGGTTTGCCCACCGTTGGTGTATCGTTGCATACCATACCCCGGAATTAATGTCATGGGTTTAATGGTTCCAATGCTTTTAGCCAGTTTTTCTATAAAAGGAATTGAAACACCACATTCATGGCTTGCTTCTTCAATATTAATTTTTAATACCGATTCTTTAAATTCATCAAATCCTAAAACATATTGTTCGATAAATTTTTGGTCTATCCAATTATTATCGATAAGTATTTTTGCAATGGCTAATGTTAAAATACCGTCGGTTCCGGGAATGGGTTGCACCAATAAATCGGCTCTTTCACTTGATGATGTTCGTCGTGGGTCGACAAAAATAAGTTTGGCGCCTTTTTGCTGCGCTTTTTCAATGGGTATCATCTGCTGAATATTCGATTCGGCAGGATTTTTCCCCCATACTAGAATAAGTTTTGCATTTTCCAGGTCCCAGGGTACATTGAGTTTATTTTCGCCTAGTGTAAGCCTGGTAGCTTCGAGGCCCGCCGGCCAGCATAAATTGCCGTAAACAGTGGTTGCGCCACCAAACATTTTCCAGAAACTGGTGCTAACTCCGTTCAATAATCCGGACATTCCACTGGCTGCATAAAAAAGAATAGAATGTGGCCCGAATTTATTTTTGTATTGATTAAGTTTTTCAGCTATCTCATCAATGGCTTCGTCCCAGGTAATAGGTAAAAACTTGCCATCATACTTTTTTAGCGGTTGTAAAATTCGATCAGTGGAATTTACCCTTTCCACATAGCTTAGCCCTTTCAGGCAAATGCCTTCGGGTGTGGCTTTATTTAATGGCTGTGGGTCAATTTTTACCACTTTACCATTGTCAGTCCATACCTTAAAGGAACAAGTGCTGTAACAATTTCTCGGACAAGCTGTATGGTGAACTTCCATGTGTTATTACTTATTTTTATTGCGCTCCAGAGCATCATCAATGGCTATAGAAAATATATCTTTCATTGCTAAACCCATTGCTTCAACTTGTTGCGGTACAATACTTGCTGCGCTCATCCCTGGAACGGTATTCACTTCCATAAAAAAGAGTTTATTTTTAGTATAAATATAATCGATACGCACAATTCCGTTTAGTTGAAAAATATCATAAATCTGCGATGAAAGATTTTGTAATTCAAGGGTTAATTCTTTTGATATTCTGGCAGGTGTAATCTCATCAGCCATGCCGTTATACTTGGCATCGTAATCGAAAAATTCGTTTTTACTTACAATTTCGGTGGGAGGGAAGATGGTTGTTTTTTCTTTGGTTTTAATCATCCCGCAGGTTAATTCGGTACCTTCCAAAAATTCTTCAATAATAACCTCATCATCTTCTTTAAAGGCATGTTCAATGGCATTTTTTAGCTTTTCTCTTTCTTTTACTTTGGTAATACCAAAGCTAGAGCCTCCGCAATTGGGCTTTACAAAACAGGGTAATCCTGTAACTTCAAAAATCCGGTTCGCATCAATTGGATCTCCTTTAGATAAAGAAACCCATCGAGCCTGAGGAATATTAAATGTTTTAATATAGTTTTTACTAAAAATTTTATTAAATGTTAGTGCCGAAGCCAAAGTGTTTGAAGTAGTGTAAGGTATACGCAGTGTATTAAAATATCCTTGCATTTTGCCATCTTCTCCTGGCGTGCCATGAATGGTTATCAGCGCACATTCAAATTTTGTTTTTTGGTTGTTTAAGGTAAAACTAAAATCATCTTTATTTACGATAAGGTCGCAAACCTGTTCACTTTTAACAATCCATTCAGTGCCTTTGACAACTACAGTGTAAATATTGTATTTTTCTTTATTAAGCCATTGAGCAATTTGGTTGGCACTGTTCATAGAGACAATGTATTCAGACGAATCGCCGCCACAAACGATGGCAATATTTTTTTTCATAGGTTTTGGATTGAATAATTTTATCAAAAATAAGATTTATCGTTCAAAGAATTAAATACCTATTGAAAATGTTTATTAAAAAGTTTTTATTATATCAATGAATGATAAATTCTTCAACATTGGCCTTCCCATTCGTTATAAAATTCGTCAAGAAACTGTTCCATAAATTGATGCCGGTGATTGGCCATAGCTTTTCCTGTTTTTGTGTTCATCCTGTTTTTTAGGAGCAAAAGTTTTTCGTAAAAATGGTTAATCGTTGGTGCCTTACTCTGCTTATATTCTTCTTTGGTCATATTAAGATTGGGTTTAATGTTTGGATTATAGATTGCTCTGCTTTTATGTCCTCCATAATTAAAAGCCCTGGCAATTCCTATGGCTCCCATTGCATCTAACCGATCGGCATCCTGTATTACATCCAGTTCGTTGGATTTGAATTGTTGTTTATGCTTTCCACCTTTAAAGGAGATGTTTGAAATGATATTTTCAATGTGGTTTATTATACTCTCATCAGCATGTAATGAAATTAGAAATTCACGGGCTTTACTGGGGCCAATTGTTTCGTCTCCATCATAAAATTTAGAATCGGCAATATCATGCAGTAGTGCACCCATTTCAACAATAAAGTTATCTACTTTTTCGGTTTGGGCTATATGTTTGGATAGTTGCCACACCCGGTAGATATGCCACCAATCGTGGCCACCTTCGGCATCTGATAAAGTATTTTTTACAAATTCAATGGTTTTTTGAATAATCGTTTCTTTATTCATAGATTTTTTAATTTACAAAAAGATATTGAGTTAGTAAGAGGTAAAGATAATTAATTGTAATAAATACCGATAGCGACGAAAAAATAAGCAGATTAATTTTTATACAAACTTTTCAGCGGGTGAAAATTTATAATGCTCATAATAACAAAAAAAGGAACCCTTAAAAGAGTTCCCTAATGTTTGATGTATATTGGATCGTATATTGTTATGTGCTGGATTGCGTGGTGATTTTCCTATAAGTTTACACAGGTCATTTTTGCGTGCCACAACACTTTAAAAACAGCTGAAACTACCGAAGAGATATCAGTGAAGTAAACTCTCATGCAACTATGTCACGTGTTGTACTTTTGTATTTTTTATTCGAATTCTTTCAACCAAAATACAAATTCATCCCATGCCTTCTTTCTCGTGCCATTATTATAGTTTATCAGTCCTATTGTTTCTAAAGACTCGGCAAACTGGTCAATAAATTCTTGTGGCATTCCTTCATCTTCAAGTTCTTGAGAAAAAATCTCCGTCACTTCAGTAGACCAATCCACTAACTGGAAATTGAATGCCGCTTTAATTCTTTCCTCATTCTTCATTTCCGAAAAGAATACTTCAAAGAATTTTTGCTGTATCTCTTGAGAACTATTTAGGGTGGTATTTCCAGAATACATTCCCAGTTCTTGAATAACAATATACTTTTCACCTGAAACATCCAGCATTCTCTGAATGTCAGATTTGATTTCACTTTCAGTTTGAGCAACATAATAAAGCGGGGGTGTAAACTGAGATTTTGCACCATAAAAATTAAAGCAGGCTACATCGCATGCTGCAAGAATATCATAGATACCCGGTTTATCTTCATCTAAACTGCCTTCAGAAAAGGTAACCGTAACCGCCATATTTTCATTTAGTTGGTGGACATGTTCTTTTATCTCTTGTAAAAATATAAGTATTTGATTATCAAGGCCGGTTACTTCTCCAAAAGAATTCTCGGCTTCATTACTAATCGAGATAAGAAAACCATCATACTCCACCAACAAGGGAATCACCCAATCCATCAAACTTTTAAACCTTTGGATAAATTCCGGGTCATCAAAATTTTTCTCTTGTAAATCATCAGGGACAACTGGTTCTCCGCTATCATAAGCCGAAATCAAGAGAAATGGTTGAAGACCTTGAGCTTTCATTTCCATCAATCTTTGCTCAAATCTGACTTTATCATATGTATTTGGAGATGGCTCTAACTCCGGCCAGTCAATTTGTAGTCGGCATACCGACATTCCTGCATTTATCGCCTCATTCCATCTGGCAGCCATAGAATCCATAGTTGCAGGCGGATTTGAAGGATTAAATCCCTTAATTGTACCAATTCTGTTATCTCCGTTTAGAAGTGGTAATTCTCTTGCAATACCGTTAATCTGAGGAATTACATCTTTGTCATCTTTCTCACATGCCGATATTAATAATGTAAGAACTATAAATGCAATATAAATTTTCATATGCATTTTTTCTGTTTTTTAAATTAGCATAATATTGATTGTGTATATCAAAATGTTAGAATAGGCTTTTAATTATTTCTACCAGCCATGAACTTCCATACTGGTTTTGATTACATCGAATGCCTGTTTGTTTGCGCCTTCATTTTCATAGGTCCTAATTCCGAGGGTACGGAGATATTCAATAAAGTCTTCATTATTTAAACCATACGCTCCGGCACTTTCTTCTGCATCCTGCATTGACAAATCATTCAATCGCAAAATAGAGAGTGTTTCTATCTGTGTTGCATGCTGATCCCATGCTTTGAACAGATTACAATAGAATTCTGCTTGTTTATATTCACTACTGTTATTTACGCTGCTTGTCTGATAACCTATTTCTTGCATATAGATTGGTTTTGTATCATAATGAGAAACCAGATTAGCCAAATCATTGAAGGGACAATCGGGATTTTTGACATTAAATCCGTTTTCATGAGGATAATATGTTACCCCGAGAACATCTACATTTTGTAAGAGGATGTTGTACCTTGCGGGGTTTTCAGTCAGACCGTCATATGTGGCTGTAAAACCTGTTTTAATTCCAGGATAATTAGTATGAAAGTATGCTGTGATTTCTTGAAGAAAAATTCCATAGTCATCCCAAAAGGTCGCCGGTTCATTTGATGTATCATAGCCATCTATTTCATTTCCAATTTGAAAGTTCATCACCAAATCCGGATCTACTATAGTAAAGATAAAGTCTATGAGCTGCTCTAACCTGTTTATCATTTGCGGATCGTTAAACCGGATTTCGAAAAGGTCGGAAGGAACCATTTTACCCGGTATATCGATAGGCCTGAGAGTAAGATTGAGTTTAAAATCGTTTTGGGAAGCATATAAAGAAATTAATTCTAAAAAACTATATGGATCCTCGTAAGTACCGGGGGAGGATTCAATAAAGTTCCAATCGAAGTGCATCGGCAGAAACTCTATGCCCATGTCTTTGGCAATAGCTACATTCTGGTCGAAATCATTGTTTTCATTCATATCCAAAATATCCATTCCTACTTTGCGATCACCTTTGGGAACAACACTTTCTGTGATACAGTCGAATTGTTCTACCGGATATGTGTCTGTTTTTTCGCAGGAAAACAGCAGCAAGGCTATACTTAATGTTAATGCAAATAATTTCATTTTCTATTCTTCTATTTGTTAATTTGGCTCGGCAGCATAAAGTACAAATATTATATTATATTAAATTGCAAAATTATTTAAACCATCCGAATTTAAAACTAACAGAAGCTCCTGGAGACGAAAAGTCATTGTTGTCATAATTATCAAATTGATCCACATCTAAAGCAAATCGATAATTGGCTCCAACACCAATTCTAAAGAATTTAGTAATATTAAATTCGGCTTCAATTCCGGGTGTTAGAATAAATACATTTCTATCTTCGATCCAGTTATCGGCTGGCTCGTCATATATTTCAATATTTCCACGTCCTGTTTGCAACGAGGCAGAAAAGTGGATGGCTTCTTTAGGCATAAAAATATATCCAAGCAGAAATCCTCGATGCTCAAAATCTAATGAATTACCAATGTATTCGTCGTTGTTAGAAAAGATATTATTTTCCAGATTTAAGTTGTAAAATCCAACAATTAGATGGTCATTAATAATTGCTGCAGCATTAAAACCATGCATGTATGCAGTTTCACCATCGAGTGTTGTAATGTTGGTTAGTGGGCCTAAATAACCCCGGATTTTTTCGGGTTTATTTTTAAAAAGAGTTTCAATGTCGTCTTCTTCTTGAGCCAGGATCATTCCTGTTGAAAATACAAGGAGTATTAAAATAAATATTTTTTTCATGTTTAAGATTTTTTGTTTACTGATATCAATTTAACAAATATTTTGCCAAAATGTTATTTCTTAAGAAAAAAATAAAAAAACGCTGCATTGGGCAGTGCAGCGTTTACATGCAGATGTTCATCGTTGTGTTTTAATCAGAAGAAGCTTTGATGTGTGCCCAATTTTCTCCCCTCTTTATTCTGGTAACCTGCATCTCACTTATTGAAAATAGTTTTGCTATAACATTTTGTCTTACACCCTTTTCGAGCATGTTTTTTAATACTTTTACATCTTCAGCTTTAAGTTTTGAGTTTCTTATCAACCCTTTATTTTTGATTTTATTAATTTCTTGTAAACGTGGCATGATTCGCTTGTATGCCTCATCCTTAGTAACCCATTTCAGGTTTTTATAATAATTATTACGCTTGTTCCAATCCAGGTGTATAGCTATCGTTTGATTTTCATTTTCCTTCGGAACAAATACAATTGCAACCAATTTATGAACCAAAAAGGTTTTTTTCTTTCCATTGGTTTTAAATGTAACGGTATGAAATCCTTTGGTTAGCCCTGGTTTTAGTATTTTACCATCATTCTTATTGTAGCAATAACTTTTAACACGCCCGTAATTGCTTACTTCGTATTTTTTGTCGGCAAATGGAATTTCTTTCCAAACTTCGTCTTCTATTTTTCTTAGATTTCTTTCAACCATCAGATAATAATTTGTTGTTAGCTTTTCATTAAAATTGTTGTCTAATCACAGATACGCAAAGATTCTTAATAGGTTTAAACGTTATGATGAATGGTTTTTTTTTGATGATTAATGTACCATTAAATCTTATGAAAATATTTTTTTCTATTGCTAAAACTTAAAAATATTTCGCTTTAGCTCTATAAAGGGAGAAGTAGTTTTATGGTTTTGGATATACCAAATTATAAAATAGCTTTTGATTCAAAATCATCAGCTAAGAAAACTTTTTGTAAATCATGATCTTATTGAATAACTGATCGCTTAAGCATGTCGTATTGATCGCCTGGTTTTAAAAAATAAAACTCATGCTGTTTGGGTTGTAA
This sequence comes from uncultured Bacteroidales bacterium, assembly GCA_964606845.1. Taxonomy (GTDB): domain Bacteria; phylum Bacteroidota; class Bacteroidia; order Bacteroidales; family UBA12077; genus UBA12077. The sequence goes on along the minus strand of CAZSIC010000051.1, from coordinate 1,384 downwards.
TTGAAAAATGGTGTCTTTCTCTTCCGACCATCGTGTGTTATCGTAAACAACCACATAGTGCTGTCCTATAACTTTAAAGCTATTTTTATTGACAACCATAGCTGTATTTTCGTCTAATCCAATACCCAGCAATTCTGGTTTTGCTTCAATTACTTCAAACATATCAAATTGTCTGTTTCTTGCCAGTAAATGTTGATCAATAGCTATATTTTTAATCAGAGCAAAACCCTCTTCGTGATCGCCCATCATAATGGTATTCGTTTGTGTATCGCCTCTGACCAGGTATGAGCCTTGAATTGTAGCACCAGCTGATGTTCCAGCTACAACGCCGTTTCGATGTAAAACGCCAAATATTTCGAGGTGTGTTAATGTGTTCAGGTAAGAATCGGCAAGCCGCCATTGTCTGCCCCCCTGTATCCATACTCCTGTCGCATTTTTAAGTGGCTCGACAAATTCAGTGGTATTTGCTTCTTCGGCAGATATTGTATGTAAAATGGTAATTTTTTTGAACTGATATTTTGCAAACCGTTTCTGCAACAAATCAAATTCAGGATCTTTTGCAATACTTTCATCGTCTCTGGCTGTAGGTATAATGACAATTTCAGCGCTGTCGCCTCCGGCCATTTTTTTAAAAACCGGGATAAACAGGCTGTCGCTTGCATTGCCTCCAATAATTAGCAGAGTTCCTGATTCAGGCCCTGTTGTTTGCGAATAAGTTGAAGTTGCAATAAGTTTTACTAAAACGATGAGAAAAATAAATTTAATATAACGCATTGGATAATTTATTTTAGATGAAACAATTTTGATTGGTACGTAACAATAATTGGGTATTGTATTTTTGTTCTTTGAGTTTTTCAATAATTTCCTGGTAAGTTTGTTCGTCCATTTCGGGTGTTCTGGATAAAATCCATAAATATTTTCTGTTTGGATGCCCAACTACTGCCCAGCTATAATCTTCGGCAAGTCCAATAATCCAGTATTTTGCCTTGAGAGGCCAAAAAAATTGTACTTTTAACCTGGCACCGTTTCCCTTTTTATCGACAAATGCTTTTCCTTCAATTTGGTTAATTTCTCCATCGGGTGTTTCTTTTCGGCATTTATTCAATACTTTTACAAATCCTTTATCTGTTAAAGTATATTCTGCGGTAGTACATACACATCCTTTTTGAAAACGTTGAGGTATGGTAGCTATCTCGTACCATTTCCCCATATATTTTTCAATGTCAACTTTAGGAACGGTTTTAAGGGGTGGTAAATTATTACAAGCAAAAGAGAAAAATGTACAAGCCATAATAAGTAATGTCTTTATATTCACAAGAATATGTTTTAGTTAAACTACTGAATATTTGAATGTTATATTTTTCTATTTGTCTTTAATGGTATT
>CAZSIC010000050.1:22227-22461 GCA_964606845.1 uncultured Bacteroidales bacterium | reverse complement strand
ACTATTGCGGATAACGGAGGTGATAATGTAGGTGATGTTGCCGGAATGGGTGCCGATCTTTACGAGTCCTATGCAGGCTCAATTCTTGCCACTGCTGCGTTAGGTGCAGCACTACCAGCCCTGTCAACGGTTGATTCTGTACAATCCATTATTTCACCCATGCTGGTAGCTGCATTTGGAATTATCCTGTCAATTATTGGTATTTTTATGGTAAGAACAAAAGAGTCGGCTACA
>CAZSIC010000050.1:0-22217 GCA_964606845.1 uncultured Bacteroidales bacterium | reverse complement strand
GCATTATTAATAGGAACAGGAGGAAGCTCTATATTAATTTTAGTGGCTGTGGCCGGATTAGCATATTTTGAATGGATTACCTGGGGAATTTTCGGTTCTGTAGTTACAGGCCTTGTTGCCGGAGTTATTATCGGGCAAGGAACCGAATACTTTACTTCGGATGAATATAAGCCTACCAAAGGCATTGCCAATCAGGCGCAGGGAGGACACGCAACAACAATTATCGATGGAATTGCCGTGGGAATGTACTCCACATGGATTCCTGTGGCAACCATTGTTGTGGGTATTATTGGAGCGTTCGGTTTTGCCGGAGGATTTAGCAATTTTGCCATGGGTGTATACGGAATAGGTTTTGCCGCCGTAGGAATGCTCTCTACCTTAGGGATTACATTAGCTACAGATGCCTTTGGTCCTATTGCCGATAATGCAGGTGGTAATGCCGAGATGTCTGAACTACCCAAAGAAGTACGTGAAAGAACCGATGCTCTCGATATGCTTGGAAACACTACAGCTGCTACAGGAAAAGGATTTGCTATTGGTTCTGCTGCATTAACAGCAATGGCCTTGCTAGCGGCTTATATGGAAGAAGTAAGATTATGGTTAGGAAAACTGGCCACATCAAGTAATGAAGGATTTAAGCAAATTGGAGATACCTTATTCTATAAAGGAACCGAGAATATGCCTGCCTTAGAAGAAGGGCAAAAAGCCATTGAAATAGCCAGTGCTTCTATCAAAGATTTTTCAGCTGCTTACGATTTATCACTATTTAACCCCATGTTATTAGGCGGATTATTTCTTGGAGCCATGATGGCATTCGTATTTAGTGCAATGACCATGAAAGCTGTTGGACGTGCTGCCGGAGCTATGGTTGACGAAGTACGCCACCAGTTTAAAACGATTGTTGGTATCATGGATGGATCAGGGAAACCTGATTATGCCCGATGTGTTGCAATTTCAACGAAAGGAGCCCAAAGAGAAATGTTACTTCCCTCATTATTTGCCATTGCAGTACCCGTTATTGTTGGTGTTGTTTTAGGTGTAGCCGGTGTTGTCGGATTATTAGCCGGCGGGTTAGTTACCGGATTTACCCTGGCATGTATGCTTAATAATTCAGGTGGAGCATGGGATAATGCCAAAAAATATATCGAAAAAGGAAATTATGGCGGAAAAGGTGGTGAAGCTCATAAAGCAAGCGTTACCGGTGATACGGTTGGGGATCCATTTAAAGATACCTCAGGCCCATCCTTAAATATATTGATTAAGCTTATGACCATGGTTTCGGTTGTTATGGCCGGATTAACCGTTGCTGTTGGGATTTTTGCTTAAACAAATTTGATTTTTTACTTATCATAAAAAGCTGGTTTTCCAACCAGCTTTTTATTTAACATCCAGAATATTTCCTTGTTTACATGAATATTATTATATTTGAGTTCAAAGGAATATAACAACTAAAAAATAAAACTATGGGTAAAGGAGATACAAAAACAAGAAGAGGTAAATTATTTAGTGGCAGTTATGGCAAAAGAAGGCCCCGAAAACACTTTAAATCTAACGAAGAGGTAAAAAAAGAATCAGTAAAAGCCAAAAAAACACAGGCAGCTAAACCCAAAGCTGAAACAAAAGCTCAAGCACCAAAGAAGGTTCAGAAAAAAGCTGACACTAATACAAAAATTGCAACAAAAGCAGCAGCCAAAAAGGAAACTCCAAAAAAGACTGAAACAAAAACAGCTAAGAAAACTACAACCAAAACAAAAACGGAGACAAAAAAACCAACCAAGAAAAAAGACGATAAAGAATAAAGAATTAAAAACAGGACTGATAAATATTAGTCCTGTTTTACTTTTTGTTCAGTTTCAAAAAATAATTCTTCTTTTAAAGCCTGAGTCCTTTTTTCAATATATTTTATCAAATTCTTTTGATATGCATCAGATTCTTTTTCTAGCTCTGTCCCAATAGAATCATTTCTGTTTGTTAGGGTTAGATAACCATCGTAGTATGTTATTGCCAGCTTTTTATCTTTTATATGAAGATCGTATAACTGTGCCATTTTAAAAGATAAAATGGGTTTAGCATCATAACGATAAGCTAATTTTAAATGCTCAATGGAAACATTATATTTACCCATATCGGTATAAATTCCGGCAAACTCTTCATAAATAGTTGACAATTCTTTGGCCGGAGGTTCCAAGATTTTTAACGACCGGTTTAAATTATCTATCCCTTTTTCATGGTTTCCTGACCTTCCGTAAGCACTCCCGAGAATAAAATAAACTTCCGGATCATCGTTAACGATTTTAGTTGATTGTAACAAAATATCAGCTGCTTTTTCAAACTCCTCCATTTCAAAATATGATAAACCCAAATATTTCAAATTAAAAAAGGATGTATCACCTATGGCTATAACCTCATTAAAAATATGTACAGCACGATCTAAATCTTTATTTAAATAATGACTGTATGCCAGCAGCTTTTTTAAATTTAAATCGTCGGTATATTCCGAAAGCCCTTTCTTGCAAGTTGTAATTGCCTGATCGAAGAACTTTTCTGCATTTTGGAGGTTTGCCAGTTGTTTATAAACAGCCAAATCGTAAGGATTTAAGCTCAAAGCATTCTGATAACATAAAATGGCCGGCTGTTTCAGGTTGATTTGTTTTAAACAATAACCCAGTTGCTTAAAATAATTAAAATTGGTTCTATCAATTGCAATGGCTTTCTGGTAATAATGTATAGCAGAAGCATGCTCATTGATTCTCCTAAAAATACCTGCAAGGTTTTCAATGGGCTCTATCCTTGTTGTATCTCTTAAATATTGATCAAAATAGATATTAATGGCTTTCTCTTTTTGGCCTGTAAAGTCAAAAATCTGGGCCAGCGAATTTTCAATTAAAAAATTTGCTGTATCTATTTCATTGGCTTTTTGAAAATTTTCAAGGGCTTCGAAATACTTGTTTATTGCTAAATACGACTTGCCTTTATAATAGTATACTTTCCAGTCAAGGGAATCTTCACTCAGCATCTGATCAGCATAATAAATGGCCGAATCATACTGTTCATTTAAGATGGCAAGTTCCAGTTGAAGATATTTATTCTCATTTTGAGAAAAAACCTGAAAAGAATATAAACACGCTAAAATGAATAATAGTTGCCTCATGCTTATAATTTAATTAATCCTGCTTTTTATTTTCCAGCGAAAAAACAACCGGAAAAGTAAATGTTACACTAACCTTTTCTCCTTTTTCTTCTCCAGGCTCCCACTTAGGAGAAAGATTAGTAACCCTTAATGCTTCAGCATCAAGCACCGGATGTGCGCTTCTTACTACTTCTGCATCTACTAGATTACCTTCTTTATTTATAGTAAAGGATAAGTAAACTTTTCCCGACAACTTATTTTTAACAGCTTCTTCAGGATATTTCATGTTTTCAGCAATAAAGTTTCTGAAGTGACTTGATTCTTTTCCCTGAAACCTGGGCATTTTTTCTACCTTAAAATAAATACTTTCCCCATCTTTAATCTTATCAACTTTACTTTTTAAAGTATCTTCCTGCTCAATGTTTGCCAGTTCTTTACTGTTTGATGCTTTTACAAAATCTGCTGAATTTGTAAAAAATACCATCAAAGCAATAGCCAATGGAATAACCAATGCTAATTTAATTTTTGAACTATTTTTTGATTTCATCATGGTTAACATTTTTAATCGGTTTTTTGATAATGAATAACTAAAGCTACTGGTTAACCCGATAAATCGGAAACCTGATGCCTGTTTTAGTAATAATTCCTGGTAACTAATTTTATCGAAACCATTTTTTAAAACAGCTTCATCAGCAAGGTATTCATGAATTTCCCTGATCGATTTTCGGTACCAATAGATGAAAGGATTAAACCAGAACAGAATAACAAGTACCTCAATTAAAATCAAATCGAGAGAATGTAGCTGAAAAGCATGTATCTTTTCATGTGCAATAACCTGCTTAATATCATGTGAAGAATACTTTTCAGGATTTATGATGATCCACTTTAAAAGTGAAAAAGGAACCAATGAATTTTTGGTTTTTATAATCTTATATCTGCCATAGCATACTTTTTTGCCAAAACTTATTAAAATAATTATTCGAATTAAGCCTGCAATAAAAAACAAAGCAGATAATATCACACCAAAATAATAAATCAATTCTAAAATTTCGCGAATGAACGTCCAGCTGATTTTACTGGAAGATGCATATATCATTACAGCGCCCAGCTCATTATATCCGTCTTTCAATGTAGTAATCTTATGAACAAAATCATAGCTTTTTGAAGATGAAAAAAATGAAAGCGCTCCAAAATCAACATTCAAATGAATAAATGGGATAGAAACAGCAAAAATTAATGTTGTAAGCAAATATACCCTGTTTATCTGATGAAAAGTTTCTTTGCAAAGAAACCTCCGGTAGACAATATAGAATATTGCCATTGTTACAACCGATTCAATGATATTGATTAAATGGATATCCATCTATTCTGTTTTTGATTTCCGTTTTTGTATCTCTCTTTCCATGATCCGCTTCATTTCTTCCAAATCATCAATCGACAGGCCCTCTTCGCGTGCAAAAAATGAAGCAAATTTTTGATAGGAATTATTAAAATGCTTTGTCAACACATCTTTAAAACGTCCTTTTTTATATTCTGATTTTGAATATAGCGGATAATATTCATGCGTTTTGCCGTAAGCATTATATCCAACCATTCCTTTTTTTTCTAATATTCTTACAATCGTTGAAACTGTATTGTAAGCCGGTCGTGGTTCCGGGAATTGTTCAAGAATATCTTTCACGAAAGCTTTTTCAAGCTTCCACAGATAATCCATAACTTGTTCCTCTGCTTTGGTTAATTCTTTCATACAACAAATATAAACTAAAACTTTTAGTTTTCAAACTAAATAACTTAGTTATCTCTAATTTATTACAATTCTAAATAAGCCGTTCGCAACAAGAACACCAAATAGCATCACAGCCACAAAAGTATTTGACATAAAAATTATGCTAAAACAATACTTTACAATGCAGCACCCATTGCAACATAATCGTCAATTTTATATATTTGATACATTAAACTAACTAAAATCATTGATTATGGAAGAAAACAAAACTCCAAATGCAGGTCAGGGACTTGGTATTGCAGGCTTAGTTCTGGGTATTATCGCATTAATCATATCATTTATTCCATGTTTAGGAATGTGGGCTATTTTACCAGGCATAATTGCCATTGTTTTAAGCGCTGTAGGATATTCACAAGCCAGTAAAGCAAATGCTGCCAAAGGTTTAGTTATTGCTGCACTTATTATTTCAATTATTGGAACTGCGATTGCTGCATGGCAATTTTATGTTTTCAAAAATGCTCCCTCAAAAATTGAGCGTATTGGCAAAGAAATTGAAAAAGCCATGAAAGATGAGTTTGACGAAAAAGACATAAATGAACTCGAAGAAGCCATGGAAGAATTAGAAGGTGAAATTGAAGAAGCAACAGAGGATAATGCCGAAGAAATTGGAAGGGCTGCAGGCAAAGCCTTAAAAGAATTTTCAGAGGAAGTTAAAAAAACAAAAAAAGAACTCGAAGAAGATACAATTGACGAATGACCATGGGTTTGAAATTCCCTAAGCATCCATATCACATTATTAATTTATCTTTTGCCGGAATATTTTTGCTCATCTTTATTTATTCCGGCATTTTTTCTGCCGAAAAAAACAATTACCCCATAAAATCGGCATGCGAAACAATTACCGGAAAGCCCTGCAAAAGTTCAGGCTTATCAAGAAGTTTTTCAGAAATTGTCCGTTTACGATTCGAAAGTGCAAAAAAATACAATCCATACAGTTTAAAAATATTTACGTTTTTTCTTATACAATTTTTCCTGCGTTTTTTTATATCATTGATTATCATTAAACTCCCTCAACATACCTACTTAATTATTACTTTAGATGCTATTCTTGCCGCTTCGCTCTACATCTTTTGCTTTTGGAGAATGATTTTTTAAAAAATCAGGATACATTCTAAAAAAATGCAAGATTGTTTAATTCAAGATCATTTAATCATTAATTATTATTCTTCTTTTTGCTCGATCTTTTCTCTTTGCTAAACAAACTTTTAATAAAATCGCCAATGGAAAAATCATCCCTTTCAATAACATCTTTCAGTTTAATCTTAACAAAATCTTCATAATCACTACAATCTAAAGATGATTGAATTGAATCGGGAATATTAAAAGACAGGCTTTTTAGATAGTTATATTTAGGATCATGATAAACATCTTTTAAAAAATAGGCATAAACAGGCAGTGCCGAATAGGCACCCTGGCCGTAAATTGAATTCCGGAATCGTACAACCGGGCTATCGCCACCTACCCAAACGCCGGCAATAATTTTTGGGTTCATCCCGATAAACCAGGCATCGGTATTGTTTTGGGTTGTCCCGGTTTTGCCTGCCAGTTCACTATCAAATTTCCAGACAGACCGTAAAGCGTTTGCCGTTCCTCTGTCAACAACACCTTTTAGCATTTCGGTCATCACCAGCGCTGTTTCTTTTGATAATACAGAATCGACAGGTTCGTGAACCGGATCGATATAAACCAAATTTCCATCAGCATCAACTATCCGGCGAATAACACGAGGGCTAACCCCTGCACCATGATTTATGAACACACTGTACACCTGCAATATCTCAAGTAAAGAAGCTTCTCCGGCACCCAACGCGAACGAAGGAGTTTCTGGTAACGAAGATTGAATTCCCATCTGCCCTGCCAGCTGGACAGTAGAATTAATTCCGGCCTCTAAAAGAAGCTTCACACTTACGGTATTTACAGAATTAGCCAATGCACCTTTTACTGAGTAATAGCCTCCATATTCGTCATCAGAGTTTCCGGGAGTCCAGTTATCATAAGCTTCATAAACCACACTGTCATTCTTGTAAAAATCGCAAGGTTCAATACCTCTCTCTAACGCCGAAGCATAAATAACAGGTTTTATTGTCGAACCGGTTTGCCGTTTTGATTTTACATGGTCGTACTTAAAATATTTATAATCGATGCCACCCACCCAGGCTAAAATATCTCCATTGGTTCCATTCATGGCTAAAAATCCTGATTGCAACATTTTAAAATGATGCAATACCGAATCCAACGGTGATATAAGGGTGTCTTTTTCTCCGTTCCAGGTAAAAATACGGGTACGCCGTTTTTCTTTCATCCTCTCTAAAATCTCTGTATCCGACAAACCTTTTGATTTTAATCTTTGATACGGTTCTGATTGCTCGATTTGTAACCTGGCTAACAAAACATTCTTTTCCCATGGAGCTCTTCCTTGCCAATCATTTTCAAACTGCTGCTGCAGTTTTTCAAAATGCTTTTTCATCGCTTTTTCGGCATAATCCTGCATTTGGGCATTTAGGGTGGTATAAACTTTTAACCCGTCGGTATAAAGATTGTATTTGGTTCCATTGGGTTTCTTTTTTGTTTTTAAAATGTTTAAGCACTCCTGGCGAACATGCTCCCTAAAATATGGAGCAAGGCCTTCATCATGGGTTAATCGGTGATAATTTAACTGAATGGATTGTAGTTTTAACGAATCGCATTCTTCCTTATTAAGATACCCATATTTGTACATTTGAGACAACACAATACTTCTACGAGTTAAGGCAGCCTGTTGATTTCTCCTGGGATTATAATTACTGTTGGCTTTTAACAAACCCACCAGCAAAGCCGATTCTTCAATTTTTAATGCCGAGGGTTCTTTGTTAAAAAAAACTAAAGCAGCTGTTTCAATACCATAGGTATTCTCACCAAAGGAAACCGTATTTAAATACAATTCCAAAATTTCATCTTTTTCATAAAATTCTTCCAACTTACGTGCAATGAACATCTCTTTTACTTTGGCCACAGGGATGGTTAAAATACCAAAATCTTGTCGAGGATATAAGTTTTTAGCCAGTTGCTGGGTAATGGTACTGCCACCGCCTGAACCTCTGTCAGCCAGCAGAATAGTTTTTACAAACACCCGCATCAAACTGCGGTAATCAATACCCTGGTGCGAATAATAACGAACATCCTCGGTAGCAACTAAAGCATGAATAAAATGCTCCGGGATATCATCCAGCGATTCGTTGGTTCGGTTTTGCAAATAAAACCGGCCTAACAATTGATTGTCAACAGAATAAACATTGGTAGCCGTGTTATGATGAATCTGTTTTAACGCTTTATCGGCAGGAAACCCTCCAAACATGCCTATCCTTACTGCACCAATAAACAACATTCCAAATATAAATAGCAGGATAACCAAAGAGATAAAACCTTTGATTAAGTATTTCTTAAAATTATGATTTTTATTTTTCTTAAGTGCTTTACTCAAGGGATCTAATTTTTTCTAAAAATTTATTTGATTAACAGATTTTCTTAAACAAAGAGATTTCAGGGAAAACAATATAAATTAGTTTTTATCATTAGTATAATTTTTTGAATAAAAGGAACGCGCAAAAGATGGAGAACAGACTTCATAAAAACCAAAGACGAATACTATATTTTTATTCGTTCTCCATTCTTAATAATCTGTTTAACAATTGGAAGCTTTTGATTAAATTCATCTTTTGTAAAAGCATGAGGTTCAATTAGCGTCTCCTCTCCATGTCTAAAAATCATTAGTTTAATTTCTGTATCAAAAGTATTCTCAATATCTTCAATCACTATAGCCAGATCAATATCACTATTTTCATTTTGGAGTCCTTTTGCATAAGACCCAAACAACCATGCTTCGGAAAATTTTATATTATTTTCTTTTAACCTATTGAGGTATTTTATTGATAAATTTATAGCATTGATTTTATCCATAACCGGGTGTCTTTTATCTTGTCAATCCATTCCTTTGTAAAACTATCAGTACATAAATTATAAAAATTCTGTTTATACAAATATAATGATAATATGTATCAAATAACGTTAGAATATATGAGTTTTCTAACCATGAATGTTGATTAAAACAACATTTTTGCCTTTACTGTGCCCTTGTTGGGCAAAAGCATGGGCTTCTGAAATGTTTTCTAAAGTAAAAGAACGGTCTATTTTAACCATTATTTTATTTTCTTCAATCCATAGTTTTATTTGCTGTAGATCATGATCATTGTGCTTCATCAACAATGTTTTAGCTTTTTTTCCTTGGGTAAACCATTGTAAAATTTTATGAATTAAAATTTTTGGCCGGGGTAAAGTATTAATATATACTCCTCCCGGATTGAGTAAATGTTTACATTTTGGGAAGCTGTATATTCCAGCTACATCAAAAAACACATCTACCTTTTGTTTTAAAGATAAAACATTTTGTGATTTGTAATCGACAAATTCATCGGGTTGAAACTGCTCCACAAACCCTTTGCTGGTTCCGCTGGCAACAGCAATTACTTTTGCACCCATTAGTTGGGCAATCTGAATAGCCATATGTCCTACTCCGCCCGATGCTCCTAAAATTAAAACCGATTGTCCTTTTTGCAATCCCGCTTTATCCCGCAATGCCTGCAATGCTGTTAATGATGCCATGGGAAAAGCTGCAGCTTCAGCATCAGAAATAATTTCCGGCCTTGAAGAGAAACAGTTTTCATGGCCAATAGCAAATTCAGCCAAAGCGCCTCCATATTTATTGTCCAATACACCAAAAACTTTGTCTCCTTTTTTAAATTTTGTAATTTCAGTACCGGTTTCCACCACTTTGCCACAAACATCGTAACCCAAAACAATGGGAAAAGGAGAACCCAGAATAAGTTTATGGTTTCCTTTACGCTGCTTCCAGTCAATGGGATTAATGCTAACAGCATCAACCTCTATTAATAATTGATTACGTTTTATTTCCGGTTTTGGGATATCCGTAACCTCAAAAACTTCCTGCGATCCAAACTGATTGATTATAGCTGCTTTCATATTATTAATTTTTAAAATTTTCAATTCCAATAGTTATTGCTACAGTTCTGAACGAACCTTAACTAACTTATCATCAAAAGATAAAACATAAAATCTCTGATGAAACATCCATGCACTGAAGCTTAAAAAAATGAAGCAAAATAACATGGATGTTCCACGAGACCAATTAATTAACTAAAATAAATTCTCGCGAAATCATTTTCTAAAAATAACAAATCCATACGAATTTTACTACCTTTGCAAGCTGCAATAAAAAACGAAATCGAATGCCAAAACATATTGACACGACACCAAAACCGGAACATGCGGTACTCGTTGGAGTAATTACCCAGGATCAGGATGTCCGTCAGGTACAGGAATATCTGGATGAACTGGCTTTTTTAACTGAAACAGCCGGAGCCATTCCTGTTAAACAGTTTACACAGCAAATCAATATTCCCAATCCAAAAACATTTATCGGCGAAGGTAAACTGTCCGAAATAGATTACTATGTGAAAGATAATGATATTGACATGGTCATTTTTGATGATGACCTTACACCAACTCAACACCGGAACATTGAGCGTACGCTAAAATGTAAATTACTCGACCGCACCAATTTAATTCTCGATATTTTTGCTAAAAGAGCACAAACAGCCCACGCTAAAACACAGGTTGAGCTTGCTCAGTACGAATATTTACTGCCAAGGTTAGCCGGGATGTGGACTCACCTTGAACGTCAGCGAGGTGGTATTGGTTTACGCGGGCCGGGTGAACGGGAGATTGAAACCGACCGCCGTATTGTTCGCGACCGAATCTCAAGGTTAAAAGAACAGTTAAAAAAAATAGACAAACAAAAAGCTACCCAGCGTAAAAACCGTGGTAAAATGGTGCGCGTTGCCCTGGTTGGTTATACCAATGTAGGAAAATCAACCCTTATGAACCTGTTGAGTAAATCCGATATTTTTGCCGAAAATAAACTGTTTGCAACGCTTGACACTACGGTACGAAAAGTAGTTATTGGCAATTTACCCTTTTTACTTTCCGATACCGTTGGGTTTATTCGTAAGTTACCTCACAGTCTGGTAGAGTCGTTTAAATCTACCTTAGACGAAGTGCGCGAATCAGATATTTTATTGCATGTGGTAGATATTTCACATCCTAACTTCGAAGAGCAAATACAGGTTGTTGATGAAACCCTGCAGGAAATTGGCACGGCCGATGCTACCAAATACCTGGTTTTTAACAAAATTGATGCATATACTTTTGAAAAAAAGGATGAGGATGATTTAACGCCCAAAACCAAAGAAAATTTATCGCTCGAAGATTTACAAAATACGTGGTTTGCTAAAAATCACGATTCGAGTATCTTCATCTCTGCCAAAAACAAAACCAATATCGACGAGCTCAAAACAATGCTTTACGATAAGGTGAAAGAGATTCACGTGCAGCGATATCCTTACGATAATTTTTTATATTGATTAACAATATTTTCAAAAGTCAGCGGATGACTTGTTAATTAATAAATTCACAAGCATTTAATGTTGCCGGCATATTTCATTCGAGAGTCATCGGCTGACTATAGTAAAAGATCAAACTAATTTATTCAATTGTTGCTAAAACAAGCTTAAGATAATTGTTTCCTTATACCAGCTTCTCTTTTACCAAATACTCAGCTATCTGAACTGCATTGGTGGCAGCTCCTTTTCTTAAATTATCGGCAACAATCCACAGGTTTAAACTATTGGGCTGTGAATAATCTTTTCTGATTCGGCCAACAAAAACATCATCTTTCCCTTCGGCATTTATGGGCATTGGATATATATCTTCATCCGGGTTATCTTCTAAAACGATGCCACTGGCATTACGTAGGATAGATTTTACTTCTAATAAATCAAAATCATTTTCGAATTCAATATTTACTGCTTCAGAATGTCCTCCATACACCGGCACACGCACAACGGTTGCTGTAACATTGATTGAATCGTCATCTAAGATTTTGCGGGTTTCATTCAATAGCTTTACCTCTTCGGATGTATACCCGGTTTCATCAAAATTACCACCATGAGGCAAACAGTTTAAATCTATTTGGTGCGGATAAGCCATTTCCCCTTCCATTCCTTTGCGCTCGTTTTCCATTTGATTAACTGCCTTTACTCCCGAGCCCGTAACCGATTGATAAGTTGAAACAACTATCCTTTTAATTTTATATTTTTTATGCAATGGCGCCAATGCAACCACCATTTGTATGGTAGAACAGTTTGGATTGGCAATGATTTTATCTTCTTTGGTTAAAAATGAAGCATTAATTTCTGGTACAATCAGTTTTTTATCGTCATGCATTCGCCATGCCGATGAGTTATCAATTACAGTAGTTCCTGCTTTGGTAAATTCACGAGCCCATTTCAAGGAGGTTTCACCTCCGGCAGAGAAAATAGCAATATCCGGTTTTAACAAAATAGCCTGTTTCATACCCACCACTTCAACTTGAGTGTTATTATAGTTTACCTTCTTTCCAATCGATTTCTCGGATGCTACAGGAATAACTGTTTCACACGGAAAGCTTCTTTCTTCTAATACTTTAAGTATTACACCACCTACCAAACCGGTAGCTCCAACAATGGCTATTTTCATTTTATTTTAGATATTTGATGATTGATAAACCCTCTTGATTTATTAATCTGATTTGCATTTTTTGTATCTTTCAAAATTAAATATTTAATTACAAAACCCATGATTAGAAACCTATTATTTCTTTTGTTAATCTCCCCCTCGCTTTTATTTGCACAATTAACCGAGGATTTTGAAGATGCCGATATCTCCGGCTGGACACAAAGCTCAGATGGCCGGTGGGAGGCTTCAGATATTTCTCCAATAAATGGGAATTATTCATTACATCATATTTTTGATAATCCTGATTCTGGTGAAGATCAGATATCTATTGAACTGCCAACAATAGATTTGACAGCCCAAAATATAACCTGGAGATTTAAAATTCGACACGGTTATAATCCATCATCATTAAATAACTGGAGTGTATTTTTATTAAGTGATGCAGATGCCAACCAAATGAATCCTGGTGGCAATGTAAACGGGTATGCAGTAGGTGTTAACTATACCGGCTCTGATGATACATTGCGCTTATGGAAAATAACGGCAGGGGATGCATCCGAAGTTGTTACAACAAACGTAAACTGGCAGGAGGATATTGGGACTTCAATAGCGCCGGCAATAGAAATATTAAGAAGTGCCGATGGCAGTTGGGAATTTAAAATTAATCCGGAAGGTAATTTTGATAATGCATATACCATTGGAACCGGCAATGATTCTGAATATACGTTTACTGACTATTTTGGTGTTTTTTATAAATACTCTTCAGCCCAGGATATGAAATTATGGGTGGATGATATATATTTTGGTGAGGAGATTATTGACACAGACCCTCCACAAATTTCAAATCTTGAAATTATAGATTCAATAAGACTTAAAATAGATTTTAACGAAAGTGTTGATTCTCTTACAGCTGTAAATACAAGCAACTATTTTGTTGATAATAGTATAGGAAATCCGGATTCTGTTTCGATGAATGAAATACAAAATTCTGTAGAATTATTTTTTGGTTCAAGTTTTATCAATGAAACCTATTATCAAATCGATATTTCGAACATTGAAGACCTGAGTGGAAATATGATGACAGACACATCCATTCAGTTCCTTTATTTTATGATAGAGCCTCACCATGTGGTGATCAATGAAATCATGGCCGATCCATATCCCGAAGTTAACCTGCCCAATGATGAATATATCGAAATATTAAATAATACCGGATTTGATATTGATTTAAGCGGATGGAAATTAGTATCGGGAATTTATGAACGTAATTTCCCTTCGTATACCCTAAATGCCAACAGTTATCTTACACTTTGTCCCGAAAGTGCTGTCGATGAGCTAAGCAATTATGGCAATGTTTTAGCATTTTCTTCCTTTAGCAATATTATTACTAATGCAGGCACAACTGTAAAAATAATCAACAACGAAGGAATTATTGTTGATTCCGTTGCTTTTACCATTGACTGGTATCAGTATCCTGAAAAAGATGATGGCGGATGGTCGTTGGAACGAATCGACCCGTTAAACTCTTGTTCCGGGATAACCAACTGGGAAGCCTCGGAAAACGCCAATGGTGGTACTCCGGGTTTTGAAAACTCTGTATTTGGTTCAAACCAGGACACAGTGCCACCTGAAATTGAAAAAATCGAGATAGTTGCATCTCAGCAGTTACGGTTATATTTTAACGAGCCTATTGAAAATGCTTCGGCAAGCAATGTTAATAATTTTACTATTAATCAGGGAATCGGAAATCCTTACTCGGTTATTTTACAAAATAATGATATGGAAATAGACCTTCTGTTTTTAAATCAATTTCCCGAAGAAACAGAATTAACAGTAACCATTGAGAATATTTCCGACTGGTGCGAAAATATAATGCCGCTAACGGAGGTCAATTTCACTTATTATGTAGAAAAACCTTTCGATGTGGTGATTAATGAAATCATGGCAGATCCGGAACCGGTTGTTGAATTGCCAGAATATGAATACATGGAGATTTATAATACAACTGATTATGACATTGGAATTACCGGATGGACTATTGCTGCTGGCTCAACAGAAAGAGAAATTCCATCTGCTATTATAAAAGCTGGCGAGTATATTGTTTTATGCAGCCAGGAAGCTTCTGTAGAATTAGAGCGTTATGGTAAAACAGTTGCTGTTAGTGGTTTCCCATCATTAACAAATTCAGGGCAAACCCTCATCCTAAAAAACCGGGAAAGAGAAATTATTTCCAGTGTTACTTATTCAGACCGATGGTATCAAAATGAATATAAAGCCGATGGGGGCTGGTCGCTCGAACAAATTGACCCGTTTAATCCTTGCGGTGAAGCAAATAACTGGGAAGCATCAAAAAACGAAAACGGAGGTACTCCCGGCCAAATCAATTCAATTGATGCAGATAATCCCGACACTGAATCTCCTGAACTGCTTCGAGCATCTGTTCCGGATGAAAATACAGTTCAATTATTTTTTAGTGAATCGCTTCACCCTTTAACTGCAATAGCTAAAGAAAATTATAGGTTCGATCATGGATTAAATAATCCCGATACGGTAGATATCATTATTCCCGAAAACAAATCAGTTTTATTAAGTTTTGAGCAGCCTTTTGAATCTAACACAATTTACGAAGTAGAAATTACAGGCGACATTAGCGATTGTGCAGGGAACATGATTAGTGGTAAAACCACCGCGAAATTTGCTGTTCCACAAAATCCTGATGAGTTCGACCTGGTAATTAACGAAATTCTTTTCAATCCTTTTGCAGGAGGTGTTGATTTTGTGGAAATCTATAACCGCTCGGATAAAATTTTTGACCTAAACCAATTGCGAATTGCCAGTTACGATGATGAGGTCAATGATTACAAAAATGTAGTAAAAGCCTCTGACGAAGGACATCTTATTTTTCCCGGAGAGTATATGGCAATTACAGAAAACCCTGATATTGTAATGGAACAATATTATACACAAAATCCTGACGGTTTTGCAAAAGTAAGTTCTCTGCCTGCTTATAACAATGATAAAGGGCGGATAATTATAATGGATAAAAGCGAAAATACAGTCGATAATTTTGCTTATACCGAAGATATGCACTTCGCGCTGCTGGCATCAAACAAAGGAGTATCGCTGGAAAGAATTAATTATGACAGGCCAACAACCGATAAAACAAACTGGCATTCAGCTTCAGAGGTAGTAGGATTTGCAACACCGGCCTACGAAAATTCACAGTTTAACCCTCAAATTGCGTTGGAAGAAAAAGTTACAATTGACCCCGAAATATTTTCTCCCGATAACGACGGGTATCAGGATGTAACTAACATAACGTTCAATATTGAAGAGTCGGGGTATGTTGCCCATATCAAAATATTTGATTCACGCGGGCGTTTAATAAAATATCTTGCCAATAACTTGCTGCTTGGCATTAACCAAACCATTACATGGGATGGACTTGATGACAAAAACCAAAAAGCACCCATGGGTGTTTATGTGGTATTTATAGAACTTTTCGATCTGGACGGAAATGTAAAACAGTACAAAAAATCAGTGGTGGTTGCTTCAAAATTGTAATAAATGTAAAAGCTTTATCTCAAATAAAAACCCGGAAAATTTTATCCCGGGTTCTATGCTCTATATTTTATGTTAATTTATTTTCTTGTTAAAGAGTTTATAATCGATTCAAAAATTAATTTACCATCGGTATTTCCAAGTTCATCGTCGGAAGCTCTTTCTGGGTGAGGCATCATTCCAATCACATTTTTCTTTTCATTGCAAACACCCGCAATATTCTCAACCGAACCGTTAGGATTTGCAGCCGAAGTAACTTCTCCATATTGATTACAATAGCGGAATAATATTTGTCCGTTTTGGCGCATCTCCTGTAACGTTTCTTCTTTGGCGTAATAGCGACCTTCGCCGTGAGCAATGGGGATTTTAAGCATTTTTTGTTTATCAATTAGCGCAGTTGCTGCCGAATCGTTATTATCCGGGGTAATATAAACATTTTTACAGATAAACTTTTGATTGTCATTGTGGAGTAATGCACCAGGCAATAATCCGGTTTCACACAATATTTGAAATCCATTACATACACCAAATACAAAACCTCCTTTATTTGCAAAATCAATAACTTTTTCCATTATCGGTGAATAACGTGCAATTGCTCCCGAACGAAGATAATCTCCATAAGAAAAACCACCGGGAAGAATAATGGCATCAACACCTTGTAAATCGGTGTTTTTATGCCAAAGCTCAATTACTTCGTGCTCCATAATATGGCGAAGCACATAAATCATATCTTGATCACAATTTGATCCGGGGAAGATAACTACTCCAAATTTCATTTATTTTTATTTTGAGGTTGACCTTAGCTATCGTGGTCTAAAACAGAACTCTATAAGCATACACGATATTGTTAACAGTTCAAAGATATAATTATTTCATATTACCAACAAATAAAAATTTTAAGATTGACACTTAAAAATATTTCACTATATTTAAGGTGGATTAAAAATTAATGGTTATGAAAATTTTAAAATACCTTATTAGAACCTTATTAGTGCTTATTGCACTATTTGTTTTATTTCTTATATACGCTTCGATATCTGATTTCAAACCCGATATAAAAGAAACAATCTCGCAATCGGAAACTCCTGATACCATTGACATTTCAAAAAATTTATCATTAATGATCTGGAATATTGGATACAGTGGCTTGGGCGATGATATGGATTTCTTTTATGATGGAGGTAAACAGGTAAGAACTACCAAAAAAAGAACACAGCAAAATTTTAATTTTATAAAAGATTTCCTGGGCCAAAACGATACACTGGATTTTATTCTTTTGCAAGAAGTGGATATCCACTCAAGAAGAAGTTATAGAATCAACCAATACGATAGCTTAAAAAATTTATTAAAAGGACATCTGCCTTTTTTTGCAACCAATTATGATGTTAAATTTGTTCCATCGCCTGTAACCAACCCTTTGGGAAGAATAAAGTCAGGATTAACCAGTTTTACTAAATATCAACCTAAAAGTATTATCCGATACTCGTTCCCGGGAAACTACTCGTGGCCGGTAAGTTTATTTATGCTCGACCGCTGTTTCTTAGTAAAAAGATTTCCCACCACAAACCATAAAGAATTAATTGTTATAAACACCCACAACTCAGCTTACGATGACGGTTCGCTTAAAAAACAGCAGATGGAATATTTAAAAGAATTCTTATTAACTGAATACCAGCAGGGTAATTATATCATTGTTGGTGGCGACTGGAACCAAAATCCGCCAGATATCGATTATTCAGATATTAAAAAAGACTCACCTACAAAACGATTTGTATTAAACCCTATTGATAAAGATTTTTTATCCACTGACTGGAACTGGGTTTACGATCAGGAAACTCCAACCAACAGGTATTTAAATGCACCATACGAAAAAGGAAAAACCATAACACCCATTATTGATTTTTATCTTATGTCGCCAAACATAAATTCCATTTTTGTTAAAGGGCATCATTTTAACTTTAAAAACACTGATCATCAGCCGGTTATGTGCAAAATTGAATTTGATTAAAATTTAACAAATTACCCTCGGTAATTTCTGCATTTTAGCTACTTTTGCCCTTCAAAATTTTAGGGCATGCAGGGATTTTTTTCAAAATACAGGAAATTAACATTTACATTCATTTTTATTCATATCTCAAAACTATTACTAGCCAGCAATACTATTCCGGATATAAATTTAGGTGTTGATTTCAGGACAATGCATGTATGGAGAGGTATCGCAACCAGCACTACTCCTTCGCTGGAGCCTTCTGTAACATTTACAAAAAACAAATACACTTTGGGTGTTTGGGCAGCACAAAGCATCGATGGTAGCTACTCTGAAATGGATATCTATTTTAATTACGGCTTCCGTAATTTTTCATTCACAGTTTACGATTATTATTGCCCAACTTCTTTTTCTGGTAATGATGAGTTTTCTGACTTTAATGAGCTTACAACCAAACATACGATTGAATTAGATATTGCATACCATGGTTCTTCTAATTTTCCTTTTCAGGTTTTGGTAGCTACCATGATTTATGGAGACGATTTAAATCCCGAAACCCAGGACAATTATTATTCAACTTATTTTGAACTCGGCTATAAAACACAGCTATACCAAACCGATATCCATTTATTTTTAGGCCTTAATGCTTTTAACGGATATTATGAGGATAAATTTGGGATTGTTAACACTGGACTTACAGCTATAAATTATTTAGAAATTTCGAATTATAAAAAAATACCTATTCAGGCATCGCTGATATCCAATCCAATGCATAACTTATATTATATCTTATTTGGGTTTAGTTTATAAAGTTTACCATTTAATACAACTCCGTCGAGTTGCATTTCTTTTGCCGAACGTAAAGCATCATCTTCAGAATGAACAATAGGCTCTCCTCTTTTATTGAAAGATGTGTTAATCAGTGCTTTAATGTCGTACCTCTCATCCAGCAGTTTTAATAAATCATACACAAAAGGATTATCGCTGCGGTTAAAAATGGTTTGGATTCTTGAAGTGCCATCAACATGAACTACACCTTCGATTTCTTTTCTTTTGACCGGATCGATTTTAAAATCAAGCAACATATATTTACTTAAATGATGAATCTTATCAAGGCCTGTAAAATATTTGGTATTTTTTTCAAGCATAATTGGTGCAACCGGCCTGTACCACTCACGATTCTTATGTCGTTCGCTAACTTTTTTAGCCAAATTTACTGAATCGGCTTTTGCCAGGATACTCCTATTTCCTAAAGCCCGTGGGCCAACTTCACCAAAGCCATTACAAATACCAATTACTTTACCCAAATTCAACAAATCAGCAATTTCGTCCAAATCATTAAAATTAGTTACTTCATAATTCTCAATTTCCCAGTTATTTAGATAGGGTTGATGTATTTCAACGCTCCCATGTTTCATTTGCTCCAAAAATGCTCCAGCACCAATTGACAATCCCGAATCATTAGTACAGGGCGGAATAAATACATCTTTAAAAATATTTTGTCGAAGTATTTCAGCATTGGTTAAGATATTTAATGCCGAACCTCCTGAATAATAAAGATAGTCGGTTCCGGTTTTTTCTTTAAGTTCTTTTAATTTGCAAAGAAAATCGCGCTGGAAGATATACTGAAAAGTGGCTGCAATATCCTGTATAAAAGAATCCTTTTGATCAAAACTTTTCAAATCAATATTCCAGTCTGATTTTGCTTTGGCAAAAAATTTCGATTTTTTACCCCAGATATCACTAAAATAATTGTTCTCTTTTAGCCAGGCTTCAGTTTCGGGATTGTATGTTCCAAACGATGCAAAGCCCATTAATTTACCCGGCACCGAATGCTGGTCAAACTCCTTTGCACCGATAATTGCAAAAGTTAATGCATTGGCATTAAAAAATGATGATAAATATTTTAAATCCCAATGATATTCAATTTTCTCCAAAACATTTTTTTGGTACTTCCAGGCAGAAAAGTTGCTCAAACTGGCTCCTCCATCGAAATGTATCAATAAACTATTTTCTTTAAAGTCTCCAAAGAAAGGCAAACAACTGTATATGTGTGCTAACTCGTGGTTAACTATATAAGCCGTTTTTTCTTTTCCAAACCACCAGGCTTTGCCTTTTTCAATTCCGTTTTGTAATGACTCGTTTAAAGGAGCTTCAAACCTTGCTTCTCCTCTACTTTCTATAAAAGCACGCCCAATAACATTATCGGTAAAAACCAGATCGTAATCTTCAGCTATCAACTTTGCTTCTTTTAACAATTTATAAATAGATGTATCCATTGAATTATCGTACTTCTGGCGGGTATATCTTTCTAATTGCAAATATCTAATTAATGTTCCATCTTTAAAAAAAGAAATATTATGATCATGAACAAATGCAGGATATCCAATATTTTTTATATCTTTAATTCCATATATGGATAAAGTAGCGTTTGTTTTATTTAGATGAATCATAACCCGTTTTTTATCAATTATAAAGTTATTTTTATCATAACAAATAAACATTTTTTTTGACATACAGGTTTATTCGCTATTTTTGGCAATTTAAAACAAACAAATTTAAATTTTTACCGTAATAATATATACTTTTTTAACTAAAGGTTCCAAATGAATCTAACAGATCAGGAAGTTCACTTCTTTGTTAATACACTTAAGAATGCATCGAATTACGATTTTAGTGAATATTCGGAAAAATCACTAAAACGGCGATTGCAAAAAATTCTTATTGACAGTAACCATGATCTGGTTGGTGTTATAAACAAACTTAAAACGGATAAAATATTTCTAGAAAAAACAGTAAAAGATATTACGGTAAATACCACAGAGCTTTTCCGCGACCCACAGGTTTGGCAAAATCTAAGATACAGGATACTCCCCAAATTTGCAAATAATAAAAATATAAACATTTGGCATGCAGGATGCTCAACGGGACAGGAAGTTTATTCAATGATGATTTTGCTAAACGAAATGGGGCTGCTTGATAAAGCTAAAATTTTTGCCAGCGACCTTAATTCAGACGCTCTTGAAGCTGCAAAAAGAGGAATTTATAAATACAGATTTAATATTGGATACCTGGATAATTTCGACAAAGTAATCAAAGAAAACCCTTTTAATTACGAAGAATATAACGAGGTACCTTATACCAATTATTTTAAAATTGATAAAGTGACCGACACCATTACCATGCATGATTTTTTAAAAAAGAAACCAATTTTCAGACAACATGATTTGGTAAGAGGGGGTAATCTATACTTTGCTAAGTTCGATTTGATCTTATGCAGAAATGTGATTATTTATTTTAAATATAGCTTACAAAATAAAGTATTCAAATTATTTTACGACCACTTGTATACGAACGGATACCTTGTTTTAGGAATGCACGAAACAATGCTGGGAGAAATAGCTTCTAAATTTGAGAAAAAAGGACAGGCTTATCGTAAAAAATAGAGTGTAACCGGTATAATTGATTAAAAATTAAAAATGAATAAATTCGAATTAGGGATAGTAGATACAAGAAACATCATTAAGACTTTACAAGATGTTTATGACTATGATTTTAAAAATTATGCGCTTACTTTTTTTAAGCGCAGAGTTGAGAATTTTATTCGAATTCATAACTTAAAAAATGCCGATCTTTTTATTCAAAGAATTGAAAACGATAAAGAAATTTTTGAATCTTTTTTAGAATCTATTGCCGTTGATATTACTGAAATGTTCCGTGACCCTTCTTTGTGGCGATTATTAAAAGAAGAATTACTTTTAAATATTATACCGGGAGCTACAAACTTTAAAATCTGGTTCCCTGAAGTTTCGTCGGGCGAAGAGCTTTACTCAATGGCCATTTTGCTTAAAAAATTAAAACTTACTCAGAATGTCCAGTTAATTGCATCAAGTATAAGTGAATTAAAGATCGAAAAAATTAAATCCGGTTATTTTGACCCCAAAAAAATTGAAGTAAATGATGCAAACTATAGCCGAATTTTTAGCGATGGAGAATTATCTGAATATTACAATCAGGATAATGAAAAAGCTTTTTGGGATACTTCTTTAATTGAGAATACGAAATTTATAAAACAAAATATTATATTTGATGATTATCCTAAAGGGATAAAGCTAATTATGTACCGTAATCAGATGATATATTAT
>CAZSIC010000049.1:0-23521 GCA_964606845.1 uncultured Bacteroidales bacterium | reverse complement strand
TGGAATAACAACGGACAGTGTTACCTCATGCAGTCAAGAATGTCCATTGTTCTTTTAGGGAAAATCTCAGTGTGTCTTAAAGACACGCCGAGGCTAAAAAAAAGAAAATCTTTTTCAATAATCCGTTTTTAATAACCAGTTATCAATAATTTGTTATTAATCATCAATAAATAAACCTAACGGCCATTGTAAATATATTTTTTTAGATTATTTTGTGCCACGGGGAAGTAACTATTTCAGATAAAAAAAATATGATCTATTAATCATAAAATCCGTATTATCGATGGATATAACTCATAATCAGGTAAAATTAATATTAGTATGTTGATTAAAAAACAAACAACATCTTTTCATGAAATAAATATTGAAATTAATCTTGACAAACGATGATAAAGCAGGATACCGTTTTACATAAAAAATTTAAAGAGCACATTATCGATACAACGCTTAAAAATGTTCCGATAATAATTATATTAAGTTTTTTGTTTATAGGCTATTACATGTATTCCGATTTAATGATCCGGGAAAGTGTAGAAGCTTTTTATTTCCGCTGTATTCCTTTTGGCATAGGTGTTCCATTGCTTATTTTTCATCTGTTAACCAAAGAAAATTATAAATATTTAAAATTTATTTTTTATCATCTATTTTTAGTAAGTGGCATTTTAATGATGTTTGGCATTTGCTTGGTGCATTTACGGACAGATGCACTGGCACCATCAGTTACCGGAACCATTCTGATATTTTTTGTTCTTTCGCTCGAAGTAAAAACCAATACTAAAATAACAGTATTATTATATTTTCTGCCTACACTTATCTTTATAACAGGCCTCCTTTTTTACTTTCAACCAACCGCAGAGCAATTCACGGTAATGGCAGATATCTTCCCTATCATTGTGATCGGCTTAATTATCAACAGGGTGCAATTTAAGCTAAGGTTTAAGCTTTTTAAATCGAACCATATGCTTGATTTAGAAAAACAAAAAACAGATGAGCTATATCAGGAAACCCTTGCTATTAATGATGACTTAAAGCAAAAAGCCGAAGAAATTACGGCTCATAAGGAGGAGATTGAAGAAAAAAATACGACTTTAGAAGAGAATAATGCTGCAAAAGATAAGTTTCTGGCTATCATTTCGCACGATTTAATCAATCCCTTTAATATATTAATAGGCTTTTCTGACTTGTTGGTAGAGAGTTTTGACAATGGAGAAGATATTGATGAGCAAAAAAGCTATGCCCGGAATATTCATCAAAATATAAATAAAACATACAACCTTTTAGAAAACTTATTACTTTGGGCCCGCTCCCAAAAAGATATCCTTGAATTTAACCTGGTAGATGAAAACCTTTATTTACTTACCGAAGAGGTTATTGATGTTTTTAAATTGTCGGCTGATAAAAAATCAATAAACATAATTAACCGTGTAAATAAAAGAACCTCTGTTAAGGCAGACCGGAATATGCTTTTAACCATATTAAGAAATTTAATTTCCAATGCCATTAAATTTACTCCAAAGGATGGTAAAGTAATTATCAATGCCCATACAATAACAGAAAGCGGCCAAAAAGCGCATATAAAAATATCGGTAAAGGATTCTGGCCGTGGCATGTCGCCAGAAATGAAAGCTAAGCTTTTTAATATTTCCAAAAGCATTTCGACCAAAGGAACAGAAAACGAAGAAGGTACAGGATTGGGGTTAATTCTTTCTAAAGAATTTATTGATAAGCATAAAGGAACCATTACTATTGATAGTGAACCGGGAAAAGGGAGTACCTTTGTTGTTGCGCTACCTGTGTAAGATTACTTTATGGAATGCAGGATGCGTTATTCAGGTTTCAGGATACAGGATCAGGATACAAGAATAAAGATACAAGGGAAAAGATAAAAGTATGCAGATGGCAGCAGCAGGATACAGGATACAAGATACAAGGGAAAAGATAAAAGTATGCAGATGGCAGCAGCAGGATACAGGATACAAGATACAAGAATACAAGATACAAGTAATAGGTCGAAATCTTAAAAACTAAGCAAATTTACTAATTTACCATTTTACCATTTTACAAAAATAAACTTTGCGTCTTAGCGGCTCTGCGAGAAAAAAAAGAAATCCTTTCCTGAAGCTTCGGAAGTAGATTCTCCATTTTACCCGTTTACTATTTCACCAACCCAACGAAACAAATTACTTTACGTCATCCATGAATTAAAATTTTTATGTTACTTTGTATAACAAATTTTATGGAAGTTTATAATACATTGATTATGCTTAAATACAAACGAATATTATTAAAACTCAGTGGCGAATCGCTCATGGGTAATTCAGGATACGGAATTGATTCGAACCGTTTAAACGAATATGCCGAACAGATAAAAGATCTTACAGAAGCCGGAGCCCAGGTAGCCATTGTTATTGGCGGAGGAAATATTTTCCGCGGATTAGCAGGTGCAGCCAATGGATTCGATCGGGTAAAAGGCGACCAGATGGGCATGTTGGCCACCGTAATCAATAGTTTAGCGCTACAATCTTCGTTGACTAATATGGGCGTTAAATCAATGGTTTATACGGCAATCCGAATGGAACCGGTAGGAGATTTTTACCACAGGGATAAAGTGGTTGAAAACCTGGAAAGTGGTAATGTTGCCATTCTTTCCGGTGGTACTGGAAATCCATTTTTTACCACCGATACTGCCTCAGCGCTAAGGGCTGTGGAAATTGGCGCCGATATCATCTTAAAAGGAACCCGTGTTGATGGAGTATATACTGCCGATCCGGAGAAAGACAAATCAGCCACTAAATTTGAAGAAATATCTTTTAACGAAGTTATTCAACGCGAACTAAGTGTTATGGACCTTACTGCCTTTACCATGTGTAAAGAAAATAATTTACCCATCTATGTTTTCGACATGAATATGCGCGGTAATTTACTAAAAGTAGTTAAAGGCGAAAAAATTGGAACGCTAGTTAGCAACGGAGTGGATTAGAAGTAGGGATGAATAGCACACAGATTCAATACATTGAATACAAAGACTTGCCTGCCTATCGGCCTACGTTGAATCTCCGGCAGACAAGTCGGCACGTAAACCTGCCGAAGGTAGATTTACCATTGTACAAGAAACTTGGCGCCTTAGCGCCCTGGCGGTGAAAAAAGAAAAGTTAGGTGCGGTAATCGCCGGAAAAACTCAGGAGTAATTTTTCTTTCGTCTGCTTTAGCTGACTGACAGTCTACAAAAACTATAGAAACAAAGACTTTAGCCGGTTTTTATCTCTGCCAGAGTTTTAAATAATTGGCAGGATTGTTTATTATTAATTCAACATGTATTTTTCCACATCTTTTTTTTTTATAAATTTGTTGTTAATGAAGATGAATGTACCCAAACCCTAAAATTTTTTATTATGACCGAAGAAGTTCAATTTGTAATTGATGAAGCCAAAGAAAGAATGGGCAAAGCCATTGGCCATTTAGAACATGAGCTGGCCACGCTACGCGCCGGAAAAGCCAGTCCGCGAATGCTCGACTCCGTTGTAGTTGAGTACTATGGAAATCCTACTCCACTAAACCAGGTAGCAAACATTGGTACACCCGATGCAAAAACCATTGCTATCCAGCCCTGGGAAAAAAATATGGTAGAGCCTATTGAAAGAGCTATATTAAATGCTAACCTGGGTTTTACGCCCATGAATAACGGCGAGATGATCAGAATTAATATACCTGCATTAACTGAAGAGCGAAGGAAGGCTTTAGTAAAACAGGTTAATAACGAAGCCGAAAGTGCACGCGTAAGTTTACGAACAGCGCGCCGCGATGCCAACGAAGAAATTAAAAAAATGGAAAAAGACGGGCTTTCAGAAGATGAATCTAAAAAAGCCGAAGATGAAATTCAAAAACTTACTGATTCATATGGCGAAAAAGTAGAAAAGATTATCAAGGCAAAAGAAGAAGAAATCATGACCATTTAACCTAACGGTTCATCAATTTTGAAACAATATATTTTAAGCAGCCTTGCATGGCTGCTTTTTTTTATTAAAAAAGCCTGTCCGTAATATACGAACAGGCTTAATGTATAACCTTTGTTCACTTTAGTATCTGTAATGATCCGATTTATAAGGACCGTTTTTAGGGACACCCAGATATTCGGCTTGTTCTTTAGTTAATTTAGTAAGTTTAACACTAATTTGCTCAAGGTGTAATCGAGCAACCTCCTCATCTAAATGCTTAGGTAATCGGTAAACATCGGTTTTATAATTGTTTCTCCAAAGCTCAATTTGAGCCAGTGTTTGATTTGTAAATGAGTTACTCATAACAAACGATGGATGTCCGGTAGCACAGCCTAAGTTAACCAGGCGTCCTTCGGCTAACATAAATATTGCATGCCCGTCAGGAAAAACATACTTATCAACCTGTGGTTTGATATTTATTTTTTCAATATCGGGATATTGCTCCAGTTGTTCAACTTGAATTTCATTATCGAAATGCCCAATATTACAAACAATGGCCTGGTCTTTCATTTTCGACATGTGCTCGGCAGTAATTACATCTTTATTACCTGTTGCTGTAACAAAAATATTTCCTTCGTCGAGCGCTTCCTCAACGGTTTTTACTTCAAATCCTTCCATAGCAGCTTGTAGGGCACAAATCGGGTCAATTTCGGTAACAATTACACGAGCTCCGTACGAACGCATCGAATTTGCCGAACCTTTACCCACATCGCCATATCCGCATACAACCACTACTTTACCAGCCAGCATCACATCGGTAGCCCGCTTAATTCCATCGGCCAGCGATTCGCGACAACCATACATGTTATCAAATTTCGATTTGGTAACCGAGTCGTTTACATTGATCGCAGGAAATAAAAGCTCGCCACGCTGCATCATTTGATATAACCGGTGAACGCCGGTTGTTGTTTCTTCTGATACACCTTGTAAATCTTTACTAAAACGATGCCACTTTTGGTTATCCTGGGCTAATGTTTTTTTCAGGTTTTTATACAGTTCACGCTCGTCAATTGCTGACGGGTTTGAATCTAAAAATGAGGCATCTTCTTCGGCTTTGTATCCTTTGTGTACCATCAGGGTAGCATCACCACCATCATCAACAATTAAGTGCGGCCCTTTTCCTTCAGGAAATGTCAATGCCTGGTTTGTACACCACCAGTACTCTTCCAATGTTTCACCTTTCCATGCAAAAACAGGGATACCCGTTTCAGCAATTGCCGCTGCTGCATGATCCTGTGTTGAAAAAATATTACAGCTGGCCCAACGTACATCGGCACCTAACTCAACCAACGTTTCGATTAATACCGCAGTTTGTACCGTCATATGTAACGATCCGGTAATACGTGCTCCTTTTAAAGGCTTTTCTTCACCATATTTTTCGCGGAGCGACATTAAACCCGGCATCTCTTTTTCAGCTATTTCAATTTCTTTTCTTCCATATTCGGCTAAACTTAAATCCTTAACTTTATAAGGAAGGCTTTTTACCATTGTTCCTTCAATATCCATAATAAATAATTTATAATTAATTCTTTTTTAGGATGGCAAAAATACAACTTTTTTGCACATCAATAAAAACTATACGATTAAACTTTCTTTTTGTTCAGCTATATATGATTAAAAATCTTTTGAACTTCTTTTTTATCTTCTTTTAATTGCTTGCCCAACTCATCAAGCCCGTTAAACTTTTTTTCGTCACGAATTCTTTTGACAAAAGAAACAGTAATTTTTTGATTGTAAACTTTTTGATTGAAATCAAAAATATGAACTTCGATATTTTTCTCTCTTAATGTGGCCGATACCGTTGGCCGAGAGCCAATATTCAGCATTCCGTGATATAAATCTCCATTTAACTTAACGCTTACAGCATATACACCATCACGTGGAATTTGTTTGTAAGGTTCGGGAACCTTTATATTCGCTGTAGGGAAACCTATTTTTCGTCCTATTTGATTACCCTCCACAATGTCGCCTGTAATAAAATATTCATACCCTAAATACCGGTTTGCATAATCCAGATGCCCTGAAGTAAGAAAATCTCTAATTTTTGTAGAGCTAACACTATCATTATCCACCAGCTTGGCATCCAGCTTTTCAATTTCAAAATCATACTGCTGAGCACACTCCTTTAAAAATTTGTATCCAGCTTTACGGTCTTTTCCAAAAAGATGATTATATCCTACAACCAGATGCTTAACGCCAATTTTATCAACCAGGTATTGTTTTATAAAATCACAAGCTGTAAGGTTTGCAAAATCTTTGGTAAAGGGAATAATAATTAAATGGTCAATTTCTGCTTTCGATAGTAAAAACTTTTTTTCTTCGATGGTATTTAGCAACCTTAGCGAACTAACATCTTTATTTAAAACAATCCGCGGATGGGGCCACAGCGTAAACACAACAGATTCACCATTTTTTTCTTTGGCTGTTTTTTTTAGCTTTTTTAATATGCTAAGATGTCCCTGGTGTACACCGTCAAAAACGCCAATGGTCAATACCGGGTTATTAATTTGAATATTTTCAATGTCTTGATGAACTATCATTTGATATTTTTATAGGATCATAAAAATATAAAAAAATTTGCTTACACCTTTTCAAGGACCATAGCTGTTCCCTGTCCTACACCAATACACATGGTACATAATGCTTTTTTAGCTCCGGTACGTAACATTTGATAATATGCGGTTGTAATCAAACGGGCTCCACTCATTCCTAATGGGTGTCCCAATGCTATTGCTCCACCCAATGGGTTAACTCTCGGATCATCATCTTTCATTCCCAGCTCGCGCATACAGGCTAATGACTGAGAAGCAAAAGCCTCGTTTAATTCAATCAGCTCTATGTCGTCGAGCGATAAGTTCAATCGTTTAAGCAGCTTTTGGGTAGCAGGAACCGGTCCTATCCCCATTATTCTGGGCTCAACACCTGCAGCAGTCATCCCTAAAATTTTTACTTTAGGTGTAAGATTATATTTTTTTACCGCTTCTTCGGAAGCAATAATTAATGCAGCAGCGCCGTCATTAACTCCCGAAGCATTTCCAGCGGTAACAGTGCCGTCAGCGCTTACGACAGGTTTTAGTGCTGCCAGCTTTTCCAACGAGGTGTTTCGCGGATGTTCATCGGTATCTACAACTATAGGATCTCCTTTTCGCTGCGGGATGGTTACCGGAACAATCTCTTCAGCCAGCAATCCTTCGGCTTGTGCTTTATGGGCTTTTTCCTGGCTTCGTAAAGCAAAAACATCCTGATCTTCGCGGCTGATTTTAAAGTCGGTAGCTATATTCTCTGCTGTTTGAATCATTGATTCAGTACCATAAAGCTTATCGAGTTTAGGGTTTGGGAATCTCCATCCAATGGTTGTATCATACATTTCTGGTGCCCTGGCAAATGCTTTGGTAGCTTTACCCATCACAAAGGGTGCACGCGACATGCTTTCCACTCCACCTGCAATAATTAAATCGGCTTCGCCGGCTTTGATAGTCCGTGCCGCAATACCTACTGCTTCCATTCCCGAAGCACACAACCGGTTGATGGTTGCTCCCGAGATGGTGTGTGAGTATCCTGCCATCAACAGGGCCATACGGGCAATATTCCTGTTATCTTCTCCTGCCTGGTTGGTGCAGCCCATGATCACATCATCAAGCTCCAGCCATTCGATACCGGAGTTTCTGTCTTTTATTTCTTTTAATACCAGGGTAGCTAAATCGTCAGGCCTTATTGCGGATAAAGAACCTCCATATTTACCTACCGGTGTTCTTATGGCATCACATATATAAACTTCTGTCATAGTAATTATTGTATTTTGTCGATTTGAGGTTTAAATTGTTTAAACATATTTAAAAATGCATTGGAGAGAATATCTACTTCTTTCTGGGTTAATGCTGTAGAAAACATACAAGCCAGCGTATTAATCATCATGAGATTTTCCTCATAAAAAAGGTAATCAAGCATTTCATTCAATAATACTTTTACCTCTTTGGTCTGATATGCTTCGCGATATGTATTGGGAGGCGTAGCCTTGAGATGCACTCTAAACATAGAACCTGCTCCGGTAACAGAAACCGGCACATCAGCGATTTTTATAGCTTCTTCTATTTGCTGAATCGCTTTCCGGGTTAGTGCATTTAATGCATGTACCGCTTTTTGATCAAACAGCTCCATGGCAATTCGTCCGGCGGTCATAGTAACAGGATTTGCCGAGAAGGTTCCCGAATGGGGAAACAACAGTTTTTTCTCACTGGGGTCCAGCACTTTCATCACATCTGCCCTTCCGGTAAACGCACCTACGGGGAATCCTCCACCGATAATTTTACCCAATGCCGTTAAATCCGGTTTTACCGGATAATTTTCCTGTGCCCCGGAATAGGTTACCCGGTAGGTTATGACCTCGTCGAAAACCATCAAAGCATTGTTTTTACGGGTCCATTGACAGATTGCCTCGATAAAATCTTTTGCTCCGGGTACCAGCCCAACCCTGTGTGGTACGGGATCGATTAATACGCAAGCAATTTGGTCAGCGTGTTGATCCAGGATTGCTATAGTTCGTTCGATATCGTTATAAGGAAAAATGATTACATCATTTAAAACACCCTGAGGCGTTCCTTTAGCCAAAGGCACACTGTTGGGTTTATTAATATCACCCCATTCTTCGGGGCTTGCAGTCTGGCTAACCTCGGCAAAATCGTAGGTCCCGTGGTACGCTCCTTCGGCTTTGGCAATTTTTGGTTTTCCGGTAAAAGCTCTTGATGCTTTAATCATAGCCATTACTGCTTCGGTACCCGAATTAGTAAACCTTATTTTTTCGAAGGTAGGGGTACGGTCACAGAGCAGCTGAGCCAAACGGAGCTCAGCTTCCGATGCGAGGGTATATGCTGTTCCGTTTTGGATTTGCCTGGTAACGCCCTCAACAATAGCCGGATGGGCATGGCCATGAATTAATGAAGCCATATTATTGGCAAAATCAATCCGCTGTACTCCTTCCAAATCGGTTACATAACACCCTTTGGCAGAACCGGCATAATGTGGGTACGGTTTATGAAAAACGGTATTACGACTAACGCCACCGGGAATTATTTTA
Organism: uncultured Bacteroidales bacterium; assembly: GCA_964606845.1. GTDB lineage: Bacteria > Bacteroidota > Bacteroidia > Bacteroidales > UBA12077 > UBA12077. The sequence continues at coordinate 14,452 of CAZSIC010000049.1, read as the reverse complement.
CACGCCTGTTTATATAATCCCTCGCTGTTCATAGCAAGATTTGATAAATGATCCATAGCAATAAATTAAGCATTAATACCTGTTCAGTTTTGCTCCGGTATGTTTTTGCAAAAAGTCAAAATCCACTCCGGGAGCCATTTCTTTAACAAACAATCCATTCTCGGTAACATCAATAATGGCGTAGTTGGTATAAATACGGTCTACCACCTGTTTACCGGTAAGGGGGAAAGCACATTGCTCTACAATTTTAGGATCGCCGTTTTTGGTCAGATGTTTAGTAATAACAAAGATAGTTTTTACGCCGGCTACCAGGTCCATCGCACCACCAACGGCAGGTATGGCATTTTTAGCCCCGGTCGACCAGTTGGCCAGGTCACCCTCTTGCGATACCTGTAATGCTCCCAAAACACAAACATCAATATGTTTACCTCTAATCATGGTAAAGCTGTCGGCATGATGAAAATAACAGGCTCCTTTAATGGCGGTAATATTCTTTTTACCGGCATTGATTAGCTCGGGATCTTCTTTCCCTGGTTCGGGGGTTGGCCCCATACCCAATAATCCATTTTCGGTATGATAAATCACCTCTCTTCCTTCGGGAACAAATCCGGCTACCAGCTCCGGCATACCTATTCCAAGGTTTACATAGGCTCCATCGGGGATATCTAATGCGGCTTTTTGTGCCATCTCATTTTTATCCCACCCTTTAATCATCTCTTTTTCTACCATGGGTACCTCCAATTTTCAGCAACAAGTTTCGATTCATCAGCAGGATTGCTCACTTCAACAACTTTCTGAACAAATATTCCGGGAGTAACCACACACTCAGGGTCCAATGCTCCCAATTCTACAATATTTTTAGCCTGCACAATTGTTGTATTGGCTGCCGTACACATGATAGGCCCGAAATTACGGGCTGTTTTATTATAAATCAAGTTTCCGTAGCGGTCGGCAGCCTGGCATTTTACGAAAGAAAAATCGGCTTTAATCCCGTATTCCATTACATATTTCTCATTGTTAAAAATACGGGTTTCTTTGCCTTCGGCTAAAGGTGTATCCACCGATGTTGGTGTATAAAATGCAGGTATTCCTGCTCCTCCGGCTCGTATTCTCTCGGCTAAAGTTCCCTGAGGTACCAGTTCAAGCTCTATTTCTCCTTTTGAGTATAATTCAGGGAAAACGGTAGAGTTTGCAGTTCTTGGGAATGAGCAAATCATTTTTTTTACTCTTCGGTGTTCAATAAGAGCAGCCAGCCCAACATTACCACTACCCGTATTATTGCTTACAATGGTAAGGCCTTTCGCTCCCTGATCAATTAATGCATGGATTAATTCAATCGGGCTGCCTGCTTCTCCAAAGCCGCTGATCATAATTACAGCTCCGTCAAAAATATCGGATACTGCATCGGCGGGTGATTTAACTGTTTTATTGATCATAATTGAGCAAACTTTTTAAAAAAATTTCAACGGTTACATTATTTATTCATTCTTTTTTGAAGCTTTTCTTCTTTCTGGCGCTCAATTTCTTTCAGTTCATCTTCATAAAAATGTTTTTCTCCTTCGAATGGAGGAAGATTAGCGATTGTATTCTCCTGATCGTCATATTTTGCCAGAAATACTTTATCCATCCATTCCATATTTCTTGCTTCGTTAAATTTAAGCGCAAAAGCTTTTTTGCCATTTACTTCTAGTTCACCCAGCATAGAAATTTTACCGCCGGATGATGTCATGGTAATATATCTTGAAGGACGGTTAATGGATGGCAATGAACGGTAAATTTTACTAACTATCTTATTAATATAAGTTATGGGTACGGTAAAGTAATGATGCTCGCCGGTAGGTCTTGCACAGTAGATTGAATGGAATCCTACGGAAACCATAGCAAATATATTACCCAGGTCAATCCAGTTTTGTGCCGATTTATCGATATCAACTTCACCTTTTTCGTCGGTGAACAAGCTAATGTGGTTCATCATTGGGCTTTGACTTTTTACATTTACACCACGTGCTCTTAATCGACGAATAGCAGCTATGGTTAGTGGGTTTAACACTTCTCGTGGTGTTGAAAAATGAGACATGAATGCAACCTGAATTCCATTATCGACAAGTTTTTTGAATAAGTCAAGGAATTTGTTATAATCATCTTTTAGAAGCATTTCAGGCTCATAAGAAAGCACTCTTGATCCAATTCTTAACGTTTTGATGTGCGATAATTCCGGTTCATCAATAAAAGGAAGAATATATTGTTCAAGTCGTTCGTAAGGCATATATGCTCCATCACCTCCGGTAATTAATAAATCGGTAACTTCTTTATGTTTTTTCAGATATTCAACCACCGGTTTTGCATCTTCCTGAGCAAACATATCTTCATCTCCGCGAACCTGTGCATGACGAAAACAATAGGTACAAAAAGCAAAACAACTTTGTGTGGTTTTATCAAAAAGTAACTGGCATTGAGGATACTTATGCTGGCTACCCTCTAATATCACCAAATCGCCATCTTCGTTTTCGAACCAGGGCTTATTTAACAGCTGTTTTCCATCGTGGGGGTTTGTTTTATGAATATAATCCTGAATCAGCGCTTCCTGTCCCTCTTCATCATTTTCGTCAAGTTTAAGAATCTCCTTTCGGAACTCAGTATCTACCATTTCAGGCTGCGGAAATACTAATTGAAATAATGAGTCTTTTGCAAAATTGTTCCAGTCGATAGAATTTAACACATGACGGGTTGCCATAAAGCGATAAACTTTAATAAAAAGCTCACGTTCCCTTATATACCCGATATCAATGCCACTGTCTTCCAAAATATTAACAATTTCTCTAAAACCTTTTAATCCGGCATATCTGGCTTTTGTTCCAGGCCCAAAAACTACTTTCGAATCATGTAAAATTCCCGAATACTTTGGGTAATTTGTATGCAAACGGTTTAGTAACCCGTAGGGCAATAAATTTTCATTTTTAATATTTGAAATAATCTCGTCAGCATATTTATGCTGCTCCAGAATCTCATCAACAGATGGAAGGATTTTTACCTTCTCCTTTACTTCTTTTGTTTTGCTTAGCTGTGTCATAATTATGCAATTTTTAGTTTTTTATATTTTATAATATTTTTTTTATTATGAATTATTATGATTAACGACCCAAAGTAATTGTGATTCTTCGTTACTCATATTTGTAAATAAATGTTTTTGGTTTGAGTTAAAGTAAAAGCTGTCTGCTTCTTTTATGTTAAATGTTTTATCATTTAACTGCACTTCAAAATGCCCTTTGAGTACATAGCAAAACTCCTGACGAGGGTGTTTGGTTGTCATAATCTCAGTGGAATCGGCATTTGGAGTAAAGTGAATCAAAAAAGGATCCATATGTTTTGAAGGATCATGATGTGACAATAAGTACTGGGTAGCACCTGTTTTATTTTTCTTTACATATTTGCGCTCAGTAACTTTAAGCAAAGGATTGGTAATAAGAGTCTCGTATTCTCCGATTAGCTCTCCAACAGTTATACTAAGTGCATCGGCAATTTTTTTCAGGGTAAGGATGGAAGGATACGCTTTGCCCCGCTCTATTTGGGAAATTAAACTGGAAGTTACCCCTATGGCCTGAGCCAGCTCGGAGGAAGGCTTTTTTAAACTTTCCCTCCTTTTCTTAATCCGGTCGCCCATTTTGTGCATTGCCATAGCTCAAAAAATTAAATGATTATACCCATTGCTTTTTGCAATATTAAATATAATTTAATTTTTTAACAAAGAATTTAGGTTAAGATATTTTATGTTTAATAGCTTATTTTACATTATATTTTTTCGCTTGCGTTTAAGGGAAAAAGCCTATTATATTCTCAATATATGCTAAAAATTATTACTCTTTATAATAGATTTAAAATTAAATCAGGCTGTTAAAAATTTTTCAAATATCAAAAAAATATCGTTACTTTAGTATGTATTTTAAAATTTACTGCCATGTATCATATTATTGTGCCCATTGATTTTTCCGAAGAAGCTGTTAAAGGCCTGGAACTGGCCATGCTTTTTGCCCAAAAGATTAAATGCGAAATACGAATGGTTTATGTTCGGAAAAAAAGTAGTGATTATAATCCAGGAACCCGCGAAGAAGAACAACGATTTGCTGTTAAACAGTTTAAAAAATTACAGGACCAATACCAACCTTTATTGCCTCCTGAAGTTGAACTTAAGTATGTAATTAGAACCGGCCGTATTTATCGTGAAATCGTGGCGCAGGCCAATGCTTTTAACGAATCTTTTATTGTAGCATCGACCCATGGAGCCTCTGGTTTTGAAAAGTTTTTTATTGGCAGCAATGCTTTTAAAATCATTTCAGCAACGAACAAGCCGGTGATTACCATCAGGGGGAATAAAATCCCCAAAAAAATTAAAAAAATTGTTTTGCCTATAGATATTACTGCTGATAGCAGACAGAAAGTACCTTTTACAGTAGAGCTTGCCAAATGGTTTAATGCCGAAGTTCATGTGGTTACCGTAACTTCATTACAAACCGACGATATTGTGAAGAAATTAAATGCATATTCAACCCAGGTTTGTGAGCATATTGAAAGCAAAGGATTAAAAGTAGAAAATGATTCATTAATTGGATCTAATATAACCGATGTTGTGATTGATTATGCTAAAAAAGTGAAAGCCGATTTGATTTCAATCATGACAGAACAATCAAAGGATGTTTCCAACTTTGTAATGGGAAGTTATGCGCAACAAATGCTTAATAAGGCCAATATTCCGGTAATGAGCACAAACCCTAAAGAATTGCATATTGGTAGCGCTTTTAGAACGCAGGGGTAATTTCATTAATAATGAAAGAGCCCTCCAGGAAAACATCTTTTTAATTATTCTTATTATGAAGTAAGATAATTTTTAGCTTCTTCCAAATCATTAAACGGCTTTATACCATTTTTTCCAAGGATAAGATTGTAGCCCTGTAACAATACTTTACGGCTTGGACTGTCAATACCCACTATAGCTCGCTTTGTAGCCAGTTTTGGAGTATTTTTTGCTACTTCTTTCGCTTTCTTCATGTATTGAGGTGTGGCAAAAGCATTGGTAATGTTAGTTAGTTGCACATAAGGCTTATTATCGCGAATGATTATTTCCTGAGCCTTTTTTAAAATTTCAATCATCTCTTCTTCTGATTTACAACCCTGATAATCGATATAGAGGATTGTTTTTCCTTTGTGTTGAATTTTACTTACTCCTGGCATGATTATAAATATTTTTTATGTCTATTATAAACGTTACGCTTTTTCAATACTATTGTTTCAATTATCATTTTAATTTTTACTAAAAGTAAACATTTGATAATAAATAAACAAGGAAGTAAATAACCAGGCAGTATGAATACAAATTAATCTAATGCTATATTTTATAATATATAGATTGTTAAAAAGTTATAATATAACAATCGGGGTAGTGCTTAATGATTATATTTTTAAATTTAGCCGCAGCATTTTCCGAAGAAAAATTACCGATTATAACTCTGTAAAGTTTCTGCTCTCCGGTTTCTGCTACTTCAATATAAACAGCCTCGTTATATTGATCTTTTAAACGTTCCACTAATTTTAGAACATTTTCGTTGCTGGAAAAACTACCTATTTGAACTCCCTTTCCTGCAGGAGAAGCTTTTTTAACCTCAAGACGGTAATAATCAGATTTTTCTTCTGCTTTTCCAGGTTCTTTGCCAGGTAAATCGTCGGTAGAAGCTATTAACTCTACCCTTACTTTAGCTAATCCTTTGTCAACAAAATCCAACGCTTGTGCAGCCGACTTTGATAAATCAATAATCCGGTTTTGAACAAAAGGGCCGCGGTCGTTAATCCGAACCACTACAAATTTATTGTTTTCCAGATTGGTAACTTTTACAACACTCCCAAAGGGCAAATCGGGATGGGCTGCTGTTTTTCGAATATGATAATATATCTCCCCATTGGCCGTAGCGCGGCCTTCGAATTTATCGGCATAAAAACTTGCCAATCCTGTTTGGATATAATTGTCATTCTGCGCTTTGCTAATTGTGCAAATAATCAGCATTATATTTAGCATAAATGCTGATACAATAAATTTATGCATCGCCTTTTTCTTCATTATTTTCATTATAATAATAATTGATATTCCAGTAAGCATTTTCATCATCCACCTCATCATCTTCTTCGAGTTCCCAGCTGTAAATTTTTCTTTTAGGCCCTTTATCGCGATAATAAAAAGCAAGCACCAACCCGGCAATGGCACCCATAAGGTGCGATTCCCAGGAAACATGGGGTTGGATGGGCAGTAAGCCCCACACCATGCTTCCATAAAGAAAAACGACAAGAAGAGAAATAGCCATTAATTTTACATTTTTACGAATTACACCACTAAAAAACAAAAATGATGCAAATCCATAAATTAACCCACTGGCACCAATATGATAAGCATAGCGGGCACCAAACCAAATCCATATATTTGAAATAAGATAGATTAGAAAAAAAACTTTATAGGCAATTTTATGATAAAAATAAAAAATCCCGGTACCCAAAAAAATAAGAGGCAGACTGTTGGCAGCTAAATGTTGAAAATCGGAATGTACAAGTGGAGCAGTTATAATGCCTATTAAGCCTTTTGCACGCAATGGGAAAATCCCCAGAAACGTAAAGTTTAAGTTTAGTGTAACTTCAACAATTTTAACAAGCCAAATTAGTACTAAAAATAAACCTGGGAAGGCAAAGCTATAAAGAAGACGTTTTTTTTCTTTACTCATTATTCATCTTTTTACAAGATAAATATCTAAAAAAATATCAATAAAAAAAACCCGCCAAAAATGGGCGGGCTTAAATAATTTTTAATATTTATTGAATAATAAAACGTTTACTAATATTATCTCCCCTATTACTCTTGATGTTTAAAAAGTATAATCCTTTCGGATGTTCAGAAAGATCAACATTTTGTCGTATATTTTGATTTCCGTATAAATCATCGGCATAAATCAATTTACCCAAAACATCGTAAATTTTAATCGAATAATGAATGCTTTCTGCATTTTTAATCTCAATATTTAGCTCCCCGTGAGTAGGATTTGGATAAATTATTATTTCACGATCAATTGTTTTACCAATATCAGTTGTTGATTGTAAAGCCACGACAATAGATCTCTCACTTTCAATATCAATAATTGTATCACTATCATTAAAACCAGATTTTTTAACCAGAAACTCCTGATCTAGAGCGTAGGTTAGGTCAAAAGCAAATTCCCCATTTTTATCGGTATATTCATCTTTATCATGGTGTATAATGCTTGCATTTTCAATCGGGTCATAACCATCGGTAACTTTAAAAGTAATGCGGTACTGTTTTTTATCCATTAAAATTTCTTTGGTAACATTACTGCCATTAATTACAAAGCTGTCGTTAACAGGATTAAAATGTTCTTTTGTAATTTCAAAGCTGACTGTAGTATTATCTGAAATCCCGTTGAATACTGCATTCCCGTTATTGTCGGTATATAATGTATCATTATTTACGGCAACGCAGGCTCCTTCTAAAGCATCATTTTCGTTTAAAACGTTAAACGACACATCAAATGTTGCTATTCCACTTTCCAACATTACGTTCAATGTTGTGTCGCTATAAATGTCCACACTTCCGGAATCATTATTATACCCGGTAGCACGAATTTGAAAAGGAAGTTCAGAACCTTCGGGAATATAAGTAAATGTAGCAATGCCATCTGAGTTGGTATATTTTTCCTGTTCTTCAAATTCAACTAAGGCATTTTCAATTTTTTCATCATTGGTGTTGGTAACAACAAATTTAACAAAATACCCTGTATTCTCTATAACAGCTTCCCATCCCGAATGGGTAACTGACGCATCGGAGTAAAATGTAAATCCAAGAGCACCCTTATCGTTGGTGGCTGTATATGTTGTTGGTTTATTTGAATTACAATAATCATCTACAAAGTCATAACTATTTAAACTATCTCCATCATAAAACGAAAGATAATCCCAGCAGCCTCCCGATGAGGTAGGCTCTACATCAAAAGCATTAAAATTAACGTTTAATTTCCCGCGTGGATTTTCAGGATAAAATATGATTGTGTGATTCTCGCCATCACCATAGCTGTTTTCATTTCCTCCCGAATCATAAAACAATGCTCTGGTGCTAACAAAAACGGTATCATAAGTATGAATGGGATATTCAGCAGGCTCGCCAACTACAACCTCTTTTTCCGTTGAGTCGCTATAATAACCAAACTCATCATCCAGCGCATGAAATGCTATATGAAAGGTATTTCCAGTTTTTTCGTTTTGATGTATAAAAGCGCTAAAAGGAATTGTATCCGTACTATTGGCTTTTATTGAGCGGTTATACATTACCGTATCAATTAAGCTTAGAGAGCTCATTTCGGTTAATAAATCAGCATGAACACTTATGTTTTCAATATCGCTATGTCCTGAATTTTCTACAACCAGGTTCAAGTTAACGGTTTCGCCCGGATCAAAAAAGCCATCATTATCTCCTTCGCTATCATCAATAATTAAATCTGATATTTTTATGTCCGGAGCATTTACTAGAATGTTCATTTTTGATACCCACTCATATTGTTCCCCTTCTGAATCTTCTCCTTCCATGATTAAATCAAAGTTAACAACATGTTGATCTTTTATTTTGTTTTCAAAATGAGCAGTAAAAGCAGAATTCACTTCTACAGAGTCGGAGCGCCATATGGTTCCGTAATTTTCTATAGAATCAGTAATTACTACATTTGAATCTGCGGAAGTAAGTTTACCGGCTACATTAAAAGCATCGTAGGTATCAGATACATTCTTTACCTGAATGTCAAATGTAATTTCCTCACCATAATCGGCCAAACGATTCTCGTTTCCATTGATATCATGTATTAAGTAACTATCAAGGATAACATAAGGTGTAGTGGATGGAACAATATCAATTTCCTCAATCACAGGCTGTTTATTTTGTTTAGTGATTACCAAATTCAAAACACCAACGGTTTCGAGGGCATCATAAGTAAGTGTAACCTGTTGTGTCTCATCTACCCGTTTTGCATCGAGCAAAACACCATCACGTGAAACGGCAACATATGCATCTTCCTCTACATTAACAGTATAGCTGTTTGTTCCGATAAAAACCTGAGACTCGTAACTTGCTGTTAAAGCTTCTGGTGTAGTAATAAAAGGCGTAAGTGAAGGGTCGCCCATTAAATGATATATTTCCCAGTAATATTTTTTTCTGGATGATGTTGATGCTTCAACCGCAAGATTTCCGGACATAATCATTTGCCCTTGAGTAATATACCAATCTTCTTTTGCTTCGCCATTTAAGTGAAAGTAACGGTCGTATGCTCCCAGTCCGGTTTCTTCGTAAGTGGGGTCAACCTTAATTGTCCCCAAACCAACAGCCCACCAAAAATCTTCGTCCCAATAAGTATTGTTTGAACCACCAATATAACCAACAGCTCCTTTATTCTCTGCCCTTAATAGTACTTCGCCAAAAGCATTGCTGTCGAACTTATTAGATAAGCAGCAATTACCAATCATTAAAGGATACATATTTTCGTTGGTCATGTTTGGAACATCACTATTTGTAAAGCTTGGATCTCCCCATCCGCTTGAGTTACAATGAGCTGTATAGTTAGAAAAACTAACACCCTGGTTAATGTAACTTTTAATTGATTCGGATGCTCCGGTCGAGTTGGAGCTCATTACGCCACTATCATCGTTGTATAAATAATAATAGGAATTTATACCATTCGTTTCATTTGTATAATGATCATTGGCATAATGGATTGATCCATTACCATATGTTGGCGCATAAGTAGCATCTACTCCTGCAACCAGCACTACATTATCTAAATATAAAGGATCAGGCATTTGGTATTTCTCAACCTGCAACGTTTTATCAATCTGTGGTTGCAATTCAGCAACACTGGTTGCTGAAAAGCGCCCATAAAAAACATCGGGCAAGTTGTCGTTTGTATAATCACAGTAATACAAATCGGTAACATGGCTGCCGGTGTTTCCGTCGAAAGAAGGAATTTGAGCCACATCGCCAACAAAAAGCACAAATGTTGGAGAAACGCCATCAGCAGGATTTTCATATAAATCCTGTAAATAGTTTTTTATGGATGATGTGGTAGTGCCTACCTCGGGGTCACCTGTATAAGCCGTTATTACATTGTAACCCTTTTGTGTTTTCCATTCGATAAAAGGCTGTAATGTTTCTTCGAACATGGGATCGGAAACAATTACATATTTTACCGGAGCCTCAATTAATGCTTTTGTTTCGTCGGAAGTTGAAGAATTTACCGTTTTTAAATCTAAATTTTCAAAAAAAGGGGATTGTAATTTTTGTAAATGGCTGGCCGATTTTGTATTATTTTTTTCAAAAGTTATTTCAACTTCTATATTTCTTAAAACGTTTAAAGTATTGGTTACCGGGTTATATTGAAATGGAGAAATTTCGATATATCCAAGATGTTTGTTTCGTAAATAGCCTTTATCCTGAAAACGAACAATTTCTTTCTGATAAAATTGATTGGCCTCGTAAACATCCCTGTTTTTATAAAAAGGGACATCTTTGGGGTCGGTACTTTTATTGATGGATGGCTGGGCAGGTATTATTGTTTCCTTTATCTGGTAAGTTTTTAAATCAACGTGCTCCTGATCATAATTTAAAATTTTAATTTTAACATCCGAATCATATGGAATATCAATTAATCTTGAAATAACCGGCAAATCGGGATTTCCCTGATCAAATGACCGTGTTAAGCCTGGTGCAGATAGCTGCTGATAATAACCGTCTTTTGTTTGTATTTGCTGAATAAAAAACTCATCAACATCTTCGTAAAGAATAATTGTATTAAGCTTTTCATTCACAACTTCATTTTCAGGTAATTTTTTTTCAACCCGTGTTAAAGGAATCCTTTTTAATTCCTGGGCCTTCGAAGTTAGTGCAAAAACAACGAGTACAATTAAGAATATGCTAAAACGTTTAAGCATAAAGCAAATGGTTTAATAAAAAATATTAATAAATTAGAGCGCAGCAATATATTATATTTCTACGTGAAAATAAAGAATTTGTTCAAAATTTAACCCGACAAAAATAATAAAAGACAAAGAAGTCCTTTAATGGTCAATCTTTCCGATTTTTGATTCTATGGATTTAATTTTTGCCTCTAGCCTTTTAGATTTTTCTTTTCTAATATCGAGTTTAATCGAAGAATAAACCCTGTTGGAATATGGTTCAAGCACTTTGTATGATTTGTTGACAATTTCCATTGCCTCGTCAATGGTTTCAGTTTCGATTATGGTACCCATGGCAGTTAGCTTGTAGCTAACTCCACTTTCTTTAATCATTTGAATAACCTTACTAACGTATTGGCTAACGCTATCTCCTTTATCGGTTGGGAACATAGCAAATTCTAACAAAACAGACATAATATTTATTGTTTTAATGGCATATTTATCTCTATATCCCAGTTTGAGCGAACTTTTATGGCATTATCGTAATAGAAAACTTCTTCCGGTTGCCTGTGCTCCAAATATTCGCCCGTATCCCATTTTCCGTTAAAATTAGTATCTAAAATTACTTTAAATAAAAACTCTTCGGGCGGCAAATACCCAAATTCAACGGTTTGGTCTTTTTTAATAATTCTCTCACGATAAACTTTTTCGCTATCCTTTTTAGAAACTACAAGCTGGGCAATAATCTGGAATGATGAGTCAATACCCGTAATATTGGCCAAAATTTTTCCATAATAATCAAATTTCCTGGTTTTAAACTCAATCATTATAGTGTCGTTAGGAGTATCATAAATATCGACAAAAGCTTTGGGGAGAATTTCCAGCCGATACGAAGCATCTTCATCAAACTCATTGACAATATTGTATTTTCTAAAGTAAACAGAGTCTTTAGCCAGTTTAATAGTAACCGGATTTTCCAGCGTATCCTCCTTAACAAACAACTTCATTCTCGAGGTATCAACCGAATGAACAGGTTTATTAAAATTTAAAGTGATGGGTTTATTCAAATCAAACGTTGCGTTATTTTTCACATTTATTCGAATACCCAAAGTAGTATCTGCAGCCTGTCCTTTCTGCTGCTCAGTGTCAAAATAGCGAAAATTAATCGTATCGGTTACCCAATGGTATACTAGGTTTGAATCTTCTTTTTGATAAGATATGGTCGTTTTTAAATCTCCTTTATTATAAAGCGAGGAGTCAGTTAACCAATAAAAAATGGTATCGTGGTTTATATTATTTTCCTGAATATACCATTTGGATTCAATGGTAGTATCGAGCAGTTCTATGATTACACTATCTTTAATGGGCTTGTTAAACATCAACTCCAGTTTCCGTTTATCATCACGGATAGAATTGTCCAGGTATTGTGTTTCTTTATCCTCGTTAAAATACATCAAATAAAACAGAGGGACAGGAAAGTAGGGCCTGGTTTGTGTAATAATAGTGTCTACTGGTTTATGTTTTATAATTACCAGGCTGTCATTCACTATTTTTGAAGTGTCAGTTTCTAAAGAATCAGCCGCATATTGTTGCGATGAGATATAAATGCTGTCTATTACCAATTCATCGGGATTGGATAGCAGAGAGTCATGAACAAATATGGTATCAATAATGGTTTCAGTTTCCAGATGAAATTTTACAATTGAATCGGAGAAAGCGATTCCTTCGCTATCCAGGTCGTAAAGATAATTTCTGTTTTCGTCGCGTAAGGAGAACAATTTAAATTCCTCATTACGGATATTATTGATTCGGAAAAACCCTTCTTTATCAGTTTTTGAGATATATTCGGGAATATTTTTCATGGGCACCGAATCAGCAAAATCACTGTAAAGCATTACATGCACATCCTCTTCGGGCAGTAAGTTAAAAGCATTAAGCACCTTGCCTTCAATCGACAACGAGTCGATATAATCGCCGGTTGATAAAACATATTGAAAATTCTCGATCGGATTTCCTTCGTTATAATCCTGCACCGAATTGCCAAAGTAAATATTATACGTAGTAGAATCTTTTAACTCAGAAGGGAATTGAATATTAAGCGTTTTCCCTTTAACTGTAACATCCGGTTTTTCTTCAAGCGGAGGCGAAACAATCAGGTTTTGAGTTAAATCTTTTAACTGAATAAATTCATTAAAAGTAATATTGATCTGATCATCGGAGAAATTTGTAGAATAGTTTTGCGGACTGCTGGAAACAATTTTGGGAGGTTCTTCATCTTTAGGACCCCCGGTTGGTGCGACAATCTTTGCACAAGCACTTATCCATAAAATAATAAAAAAGAATATTGCGTTTTGTAAGTATTTTATCTTCATAATTCCATGTTAGTAATATCGTTTACAAACTTAAAAAGTTTATTTCAATAATTAATCATGTTGATTTAAATTTGATGGATTAATTCAAAAATGTGGCCATTTAATAACACAATGATAACAGAGATTTATCAAAACCAATAAAAATTTTTATACTTTTGCGTATCATTAAATAATTAACTTATGATTTTAAATTCAGTTACCTGGGATGTTAATCCGGATATTGTAAGTTTTTGGGGATTAACCATACGTTATTATGGCGTTCTTTTCGCTGCTGCTTTCTTTTTTGGATATCTTATCATGCAAAAAATATTTCAAAAAGAAGGCCTGAGCATTGAGTTGTTAGACAAATTAACCGTTTATGTTGCCGTAGGTACTGTAATTGGAGCAAGATTAGGGCATTGTTTATTTTACGATCCTTCCTATTATTTACAAAACCCTCTTGAAATACTTAAAGTTTGGCGTGGCGGACTGGCAAGTCACGGAGCTGCCATCGGAATTTTAATCGCATTATATTACTTTGCCAGAAAAAGTAAAAAACCTTATTTGTGGGTATTAGACCGCATTGTTATTGTGGTTGCGCTTGGAGGTTTTTTTATCCGAATGGGTAATTTAATGAACTCTGAAATTTATGGTATTGAAACTTCGTTGCCGTGGGGATTTATCTTTGAGCGCAATGGTGAAGTAGTTCCCAAACATCCCACACAAATTTATGAAGCACTTTCCTATTTACTGATTTTTATACTACTTTATTACATTTACAAGAAAAAAGGAACAAAAGTACAGCAAGGCTTAATTTTTAGTTTATTTCTGATTTTACTTTTTATGGTTCGCTTTTTTATCGAATTTATAAAAGAAGTACAGGTTGATTTTGAACAAACCATGTCGCTTAATATGGGACAATGGCTGAGTATCCCGTTTGTTTTAGCAGGTTTTTATTTGTTATACAGGAGCTTTAAGCTTAAAAAGGGTTAAAATGGATTGCTTTTAGATTTTTTATAGGTCAACAGATTTCAAAACCCTGTTTGGCCTGTTTTAATTTATTTACTCCTAGTGTCATGTCAACGCTATTTTAGTCAGCCCAAGTCTTGTTCTTTTTCCTC
>CAZSIC010000048.1:2516-24059 GCA_964606845.1 uncultured Bacteroidales bacterium | reverse complement strand
AAGAAATTACCATGCAGGAGTTTGGGAGCGATCTGCTCAAAAATGGTGATGTTGAGAAAATTGAAGTCATTAATAAGGAAAAGGCGAATATTTATATTAAAAAAGATCGCCTGAACGATGCTCGGTATAAAGATTTATTCGATAATAACTTTTCCAGCATTTCTCAAGATGGCCCTCATTTTTACTTCACCATTGGTTCTATAGAATATTTTGAACGATGGCTAAAAGATGCTCAGGATAAATACCTTGATGGCGAATATATTGAAGTAAGTTACAAAACACAACCTAATTATTTACGAGATATTATAAGTTGGATTTTACCAATTTTCATCATTCTGGCTATTTGGATTTTTATCTTCCGCAAGATGTCGAAAGGCGGTGGTCCTGGTGGTTCAGGAAATATCTTTAATGTGGGTAAATCAAAAGCTCAGCTTTTTGATAAAGAAAGTAATATAAAAATAGACTTTAAAGATGTTGCTGGGCTGGAAGAAGCGAAGGTTGAAGTGCGCGAAATCGTTGACTTTCTGAAAAAACCTAAAAAATATACCGATCTGGGAGGAAAAATCCCAAAAGGTGTTCTACTTGTTGGCCCTCCTGGTACAGGAAAAACATTACTTGCCAAAGCAGTAGCAGGCGAAGCCAATGTTCCTTTTTTCTCCATGTCGGGTTCCGATTTTGTTGAAATGTTTGTAGGAGTTGGCGCATCGAGGGTTCGCGACCTTTTTAAACAAGCCAAAGAAAAAGCGCCATGTATTATTTTTATTGATGAGATTGATGCTATAGGCCGGGCTCGTGGGAAAAACCCAAATTTTGGGTCAAATGATGAACGTGAAAATACATTGAACCAGCTCTTAACCGAAATGGACGGTTTTGGAAACAATATAGGTGTAATAATTATGGCTGCTACCAACCGGGCTGATATGCTCGACCGGGCTTTATTACGTGCCGGCCGTTTCGACCGTCAGGTAAATCTTGAACTACCTGATATTAATGAACGAAAAGAAATCTTTGTAGTACATCTAAAACCAATTAAATTAGAAACCAATTTAGATATTGATTTTCTGGCGAAACAAACTCCGGGTTTCTCCGGTGCCGATATTGCCAACGTTTGTAACGAATCGGCACTGATTGCTGCACGAAAAAGTAAAAAAGTAGTCGAGCGGCAGGATTTTCTTGATGCAGTAGACCGCATTGTTGGAGGGCTGGAACGTAAAAGCAAAATCATTTCCAAAGAAGAAAAAAGAACCATTGCATTCCATGAAGCAGGACATGCAACCGTAAGTTGGTTACTCGAACATGCAAGCCCGCTGGTAAAAGTTACGATTATACCCCGTGGGCGCGCTTTAGGTGCTGCATGGTATTTACCCGAAGAAAGACAAATTACTACGCGTGACCAATTGGTTGATGAAATGTGTGCTGCTCTAGGCGGACGCGTTTCAGAAGAACTTATGTTTGGTAAAGTTTCTACCGGAGCGATGAACGACCTGGAAAAAATTACCAAACAAGCCTATGCCATGGTAGCTTACTTTGGAATGAGCAAAAAAATAGGACATGTTAGTTTCTATGATTCTACCGGGCAAAGTGAAATGTCGTTTACAAAACCTTACAGCGAAACAACTGCCGAATTAATTGATAAGGAAGTTAAAGACCTTATTGAAGAGGCTTATGTTCGCGCTTTTGAAATTTTGAAAAAACACAAAAAAGGTTTAACTCAACTAGCAGAACAACTGTTAGAAAAAGAAGTAATCTTTACTGAAGATCTGGAAAAAATATTTGGCAAAAGGCCATGGAAATCAGCTCAGGAAAAGAGAGAAGAACTTGCTGAAAAACGGAAAGAAAAAAAGAAAGAGCTACTTAAAAAATTTGACGAAGAGAAGGAAGAAGAGAAAAAAAATGAGATAACGGATAAGCAGCAATCAAAAAATAAAAAACAAGAATAGTTAACCCATAAAAATTATTTAAGCCTTGAATAATCTGATACAACGCACCATTACAGGAATAATTTTTTTAGTCCTTGTAATTGGTGCTATTATTTTTCATAAAATTAGTTTCTTTATTTTATTTGAACTGATCATTATCTGTTCAATGTATGAATTTTATGCATTAGCCGAAAAAGAAAACTACAGGCCTCAAAAATTATATGGAATTATAATAGGTACGCTTTTTTTTGCTGCTAACTTTTTTTATGTAAACCAATACATTGGGATAAAAGTTTTTCTCCCACTAATTATTCTAATTGCTGGAATCTTTATAATTGAACTATACAGAAAATCAAACCAAATACTAGCCGATATAGGATTCACATTATTGGGTATTATTTATATTGCATTACCATTATCTTTAGCCAATTATATTGTGCTGCAAAATGACAGTTATCATTGGACTCTTCTTTTAGGTTTTTTTATTCTCACCTGGACATTCGACACGCTGGCTTACATATTTGGAGTATCATTTGGCAAACATCGATTATTTGAACGAATATCTCCCAAAAAATCGTGGGAGGGATTTATCGGCGGTTTAATATTTACCACGGTTGCATCCTACCCTATCTCATTGCTTTTTCCAGAATTAAGTTTTATGCAATGGGCCTTAGCAGCTGTTATAGTTTCTGTAGTTGGAACATACGGCGATTTGGTCGAATCATCGCTTAAGCGCAATCACAATAAAAAAGATTCCGGTAAAATCTTACCCGGGCATGGCGGTATGTTAGACCGTTTCGATGCAATTCTACTTTCTTTACCCGTGTTTTTTGTTTTTCTTCAAATAATTCATTAAAATCATTAAATTTGTATCAAACCATTTTAAACAGAAAATGAAAATCCATAAAGAAGGCCGTGGTATTATAGTAATTCTTTTTGTGCTACTGTTAGCTTTTAATATTGCATTATATTTTATAATCGGTGGCAATACAACTTATAACTGGTATTTTTACATTATTTCTTTTTTATTTTTTGTATTTGTGCTAGGCTTTTTTCGAAAACCTAACAGGCCACATATTACTGATGATAATAAAATATTTGCTCCGGCAGATGGAACTGTAGTGGTTATTGAACAAACTACCGAAGAAGAATTTTTTAAAGACAAAAGAATTCAGGTTTCGATATTTATGTCGATCTGGAATATCCATATTAATTGGTTCCCTATTGGTGGTGTCGTAAAATTTTTTAAATATCATCCAGGTAAATACCTGGTAGCAAAATTACCTAAATCCTCTTCTGAAAATGAAAGAACTTCAGTAGTTATTGAAGATCAGCACAAAAGACAAATCCTGGTCCGGCAAATTGCAGGAATCATTGCCCGACGCATTGTTTCTTATGCCCGAAAAGATTTAAAAATTAAACAAAATGATGAACTCGGATTTATTCGATTTGGTTCCCGTTTAGATGTATTTTTACCACCCGATGCAAAAGTTAAGGTTAATCTAGGAGATAAAACGAAAGGTGCACAAACGGTTATTGCAGAGTTCAGCCAGTCATAATTAATCAAAATAGTTGTCTATATTAATCCGGTACAATTTATCGTTTTCAAAAATAAAAGTATATTTTGTCCCGTCACCAATCATTTCCAGGGTGTCAGATTCAATCTCCAGATCATCAGAAAATCGATTTTGAAAGTCTTTTTTTGACAATCCCACTTTTATATCACTGGTTAAGGTAATTTGTCTGTTTAAGATTTTTCCGGCAAGCAAAAATTCCTGGCCTAAATGCGTTTTGTAAAAAAATATTTCAGATTTTTTATAAACAAACTGATAAATAGTGTCTGTTTTTTCGGGGTAGTGTTTATTCTTTCGATGTAACTTCTGGGTTTTAAACCTGGGCTGCGTATTGTTCGCAAAACTCTCAATATTTTCTTTAAAACCAAATGGTTGATATAAAAATTCTTCCTGGCTGATTTCGGTATAATCAGTATTGCCGGTTTTATTAACAGTATTGCATCCTAAAATTAATAAAAAGAAAATATAAGCGATAATTTTTTTCATAGAAACGATTTTTGAGCAATTTACAAAAAATCGTTTACAAAAAGAATAAAGCAACCCCTCCTACGGCTATGAAAGATCCAATAATTTCTTTCAAAGTAATTTTTTCTTTAAAGAAAATTACTGCAGGTGGAATAATCAAAACCGGAACAATAGCCATAATTGAAGAAGCAACACCTGTAGTTGTATATTTTACCGAAAGCAATGAAAATGAAACACCTAAAAATGGGCCAAAAAAAGCACCAACACTCACACGGCTCATTGCTTTTTTGTTTTTCAACGCTTCAAAAACTTTTTTCCATCGTTTTAAGAATATAAATAAAATAGCAAATCCTATAAACCCTGTAATCACTCGAATTTGCGTTGCTGCAAAAGGATCAAAGTCCTGCATTCCAAATTTACTTAACACCAATCCTGTTCCCTGCCCAACAGCTCCACCAAATGCTAATAACAGCCCGGCAATAGGGTAAGAAAATTTCATTTTATTATTTTTCTTCTTTTTCTCACCCAGCTTGTGCGTTTTTCTCTCTACAACAACCAGCATGATTCCTGTGATGGTTAAAATCATACCGGCTAAATTTTGCCTGGTTAAAACTTCATCCAAGATTAACCACCCAATAAAAGCAGTAATAGGCGGAGTAAGCGACATGATCAACATAGAAACCCTTGAACCAATAACAACATATGCTTCGAATAATAATAAATCGCCAATTACAAACCCCACCAACCCTGATAAAGAAAGCCACATCCAATTATGGGCAGAAGCATCTAATGGAATAAATGACCCGCGGGTAATTAAACCATAAATCCCTATAAAAATAAAAGCCATAAAAAGCCTGATTAGGTTGGTAGATAATGATCCTACTTTCTTTCCTGCCGATTCAAAAGCTATAGCAGTAACTGTCCAGAAAACAGCTGTTAATAATGCGGCAAATTCGCCTAAATGTGTTTGAAACATATCAATTATTTTTTTGCAAACGAATCAGTTGTTTGCTTTATAATCGTTTTAAATCCCCAATAATGATTGATTTGTTTTATTATCTGTAAAAAAAACTTAATTTAGCCTGACGTATTCATTAATTTTATGAATTAATCTGGTTAGATGATTTATATGCAATAAAGTTTAACGATGAATAGTAAAGTAAGGTATTTATTTATTGCAATAGGTATTGCCATAATTGGCTTTATTCTATGGTACTTTAAATCTATCGTTGCATATATTCTTATTTCAGGCGTACTTTCACTGGTTGGAAGGCCATTAGTAGATTCCCTAAATAAATTACATTTAGGAAAAATTAAAATTCCTCGAGCTTTATCTGCCCTTGCAACACTTATTTTTATGTGGATCATGGTAATCCTCTTTTTTAGAGTTTTTATTCCATTAATTGCCAACCAGGCCAGAGAAATTTCTTCGATTGATGCCAACTCATTGATTATAAAGTTTCAAGGACCCATTGATAAAATTGAACAGTTGCTTCTTAACTTTAATATTAATGCTTTAACTGATCAATCCATTGAGCAATATTTATCCGAGAAGTTAATGTCTGTTCTTAATTTATCTTTACTCTCTAATTTTTTTAGTTCAATGGCCAGCTTGCTGGGAAATATTTTTATCGCCGCTTTTTCCATTTCGTTTATGACATTTTTCTTTTTAAAGGATAAAGGACTATTTTATCATAGCATTTTTTTATTTGTGCCTGATAAATATTTGCAAAATGTGGAGCATATTTTAAAATCAATAAAAAAGTTATTAACAAGATATTTTATCGGTATCATTGTCCAGATCACCTGCATTATAACACTGGTATCCATAGGTTTAACCATAGTCGGGCTTGATTTTTCCGATGCACTGTTAACAGGGCTTGTTGTTGGTATTTTTAATATTATTCCTTATTTAGGTCCAATAATTGGCGCAAGCCTAGGGTTAGTCATGGGTCTGACTACTCATCTAGAGTTACCCTTTTATTCCGAATTAATACCTTTATTAGGATGGATGTTGTTGGTTTTTATCATCGTTCAGGTTATTGATAATGTTGTATTCCAGCCAGTTATATACTCTAGCAGTGTTAATGCGCATCCCATGGAGATTTTTATAATATTGCTAATGGCTGGAAGTCTCTTTGGAATAACAGGAATGATACTGGCCATACCAACTTACACTATAATCAGGGTATTTTTGAAAGAATTTTTCAATAATTTTAAGTTGGTTAAAAAATTAACCGAAAAAATTTAAGATAATAAACGGGTATTTTATATATTTACGTGGATAAACGATTTTTAATGACGCGAACTAAAGTTTTTATTTATACATTGCTATTGATAACAGTATCACTTAAAGGTTTCTCACAAGTTGATGCGGTTACTATTAAGTTTTTGCACACCGCTGCAAGCTTTGAAGTTAAATGCCAGGCTCAAAAAATAATTGCGGGCGATACTTCCGATTTTAATATTAGCGATACTGCAAATTATGCTTTCAATTGGTCGGGCGACGAACTCCCTTTCGAAAATAACTTACCTTCAGCTTCTTACTTTTTCGATGCAGCAGGAACCTATTCTTTCTCTTTAGATGTTACGGATAAAGCTTCTGCTACTTTATATAGTGAAACCAAAACTTATTCCATACAGGATACGCTTAAAATACCTAATGTTTTTACTCCAAATAACGATGGAAAAAACGACCTTTTTATTGTTGAAGCTAACGGAGTTATTCCTTTAGAAATTTCAATTTTTAGCCGTACCGGAACACTGGTTTTTAAAACAAAAGCTCCCATTATTGTTTGGGATGGACGAAACACTTCGGGTTCAATGGTAAGCCCTGGTATTTATTATTATGTTTTAACTTCTGATGATCCATCCCTGGAAACACAAAATGGTTTTATCTACGTTTATTCTGATGCAAAAAAATACAATTAACTTTTTTTACAAATTAACAACTGGTTTAAAAATTTTTAATAATTCGTAAAAAAGCACTCCGTTGCTTTTTTCTTATTTTTTTTATCTTTGGTATGCAATTAGATTAATCATACATGATGAAAAACAATATCTTTAAAAGAATCTTTTTATTTTATTACGAAGGATTTAAAAGCATGACATTGGGAAAAAAGTTATGGGCACTAATCCTGATTAAACTTTTTATCATGTTTGTTATATTAAAACTTTTCTTTTTTAAGGATTTCTTAAATGAAAAATTTGATACCGAAGAAGAAAAGAGCGAATATGTATTAGAACAGTTAACAAAACCTAAAAATACAGATAATGATTGAAAACATTGATTTTGCTCTTGTAAACTGGTCGAGGGGGCAGTTTGCCCTTACCGCAATGTACCACTGGTTGTTTGTTCCGTTAACGCTTGGTATTACCTTCATTATAGCGTTTATGGAAACCATTTACTATAAAACCGGTGATCCGGAATGGAAAAAAGCTACCAAATTCTGGATGACATTATTCGGAATAAATTTTGCTATTGGAGTGGCAACCGGATTAATCCTGGAATTTGAGTTTGGAACAAACTGGTCAAATTATTCATGGTTCGTGGGCGACATTTTTGGAGCACCCTTAGCCATTGAAGGAATTATGGCATTTTTTCTCGAATCTACTTTTATCGCTGTCATGTTTTTTGGATGGAATAAAGTAAGCAAAAAATTTCATCTTGTTTCAACATGGCTGGTAGCCATTGGAGCTAATTTATCGGCTCTGTGGATTTTAGTAGCCAATGGATGGATGCAATACCCGGTAGGGATGCATTTTAATCCTGATACCGCAAGAAATGAAATGCTAAATTTTTGGGAAGTCTTCTTATCTCCTGTGGCTGTAAATAAATTTTTACATACCATAACATCAGGATTTGTTTTAGCATCTATTTTTGTTATTGGAGTTAGCGCCTGGTTTTTATTAAAAGGCCGTGAGCAGTTAATGGCTAAACGCAGTATGATTATTGCCGGAGTCTTTGGTTTGCTGAGTAGTTTATTCCTGATTTATACCGGCGATGGCTCTGCTTACCAGGTAGCGCAAAAGCAACCTATGAAGCTTGCAGCAATGGAAGGTTTGTATAATGGAAGCGAAGGTGCCGGACTGGTTATGCTGGGAATAACTACACCGGGCAAACAATACGATGATGATAAAGACGATTATGTGTTTAAAATTGAAATCCCAAAATTACTTTCATTCCTGGGCTATGGAGATGTAAATGCTTTTGTACCCGGGGTTAAAGATTTAATTAATGGGGGCTATGAATACATTGACGAAAAAGGGGAGACACAAACAGCTTTATCAGCATTAGAAAAAATTGAAAAAGGTAAATTGTCTATCAATGCTTTATCAGAATATAAAAAGGCAAAAAAGAATGGTAATGATACTATCCAGGAACAATCATTAAAAGTTTTCAGAGACAATTTTCAATACTTTGGTTATGGATTTTTAAATCATCCTAAAAGTATTATTCCGAATGTTCCTTTAACCTTCTACAGTTTCCACATTATGGTGGCTTTAGGATTTTATTTTGTGCTTTTATTTATGGTTGTACTTTTCTTGATATATAAAGATAAGCTGGAAACAAAAAAATGGCTGTTACGATTGGCGATTTTTACAATACCACTAGCTTACATTGCATCCATGTCGGGTTGGATTGTTGCCGAAGTGGGTCGCCAACCATGGACCATTCAGGATTTATTACCAACCGTAGCAGCTGTATCGAATATTGATGCCAGTGCCGTACAAATTACTTTTTGGCTATTTGCTTTTATCTTTACCGCACTGCTCATTGCTGAAATAAAAATTATGACCAAACAAATAAAAATCGGACCTAAAGAAGGAGGACATTAAAATGTTTGAAACTTTATCACACTTAGCCTTACAACAATACTGGTGGTTTATTATCTCGCTGCTTGGCGCAACACTCGTTTTCCTGCTTTTTGTTCAGGGAGGGCAAACGCTAATCTATTCTTTAGGTAAAACAACTACCGAACGTCGCATGTTGGTTAACTCTTTAGGCCGTAAGTGGGAATTTACATTTACCACGCTGGTTACTTTTGGGGGTGCTTTCTTTGCCTCATTCCCATTATTTTATGCAACAAGTTTTGGTGGCGCTTACTGGGTATGGATGCTTATCCTTTTTGCCTTTATTATTCAGGCCATTTCTTACGAATACAGGTCTAAGCCTGATAATTTCCTGGGTGCTAAAACCTATGAAGTATTTCTTTTTATTAATGGCGCGCTGGGGACTATTCTGCTGGGAATAGCTGTAGCAACCTTTTTTACCGGGTCGGAATTTTTTGTGAATGATATGAACTCATCATTCTGGGAAGGTTCAGCTCGTGGGTTAGAGCTTGCATTAAACCCGCATAACCTGTCGCTTGGGTTTGCAGTTTTCTTTTTAGCAAGAACACTTGGAATCCTTTATTTTATGAATAATATTGATGAAGATAATATTATATCACGGGCCAAAAAGAAGTTAATATATAATGCAATCCCTTTTGTAATTTTCTTCTTGACTTTTGTTATATGGTTATTTTTTATTGATGGATTTGCCTATCATCCGGAAACGAAAGAGGTTTTTATGGAGCCTAATAAATACCTGAACAACTTTTTGCAAATGCCCTGGGTATCTGTCATTTTTATTTTAGGTGTGCTTTTGGTTTTGTTTGGTATTGCAAAATCGTTATTCAAAAACTGCTCTAACGGAATATGGTATGCTGGTTCAGGAACAATATTAACGGTTCTGGCATTATTCCTGGTTGCCGGATTTAACCATACTGCCTTTTATCCCTCAACATATGATTTACAAAGCTCATTGACCATTGAAAATGCCTCATCGAGTAAATATACCCTTACGGCTATGAGCTACGTTTCGCTAATGGTACCATTTGTTGCTGCGTATATTTGGTATGCATGGAAAGCGATTAATAACAAAAAAATTGATTCAGACGAAATGAATGAAGACATTCATGTTTATTAACTAAAATTGTACTAGTTATGACATATTTAACAGAAATTCTTTGGCTCATCAGCTGGCCTGTATTAATCTGGGTTAGCTACAAACTTTCGGTTTGGGCGGTTAAAAAGTATGATGAATTATTTGGGCTTAATAAATAGCTATAAGATTTGATTTATTCCTGTGTGCCTTTTCTTATTGCTGGCTTCTGCAGTGCTGAAACCGAAGATCAAAATATGCAAACTACTAAAGAGACTGCTGCCAGGGAAAAAGTGAAAGTTAAATACATATAATTTTTGAATCTGGTGGATAATTTATTCCGATTTTTTAAATTATATCACCTCACCAAACCCTAAAGTATACTTAATAAAAATTATTTTATGTAAATTTCATTAAATACGTTTAATAAATTAGTATGTTTGCATAAATTTGTTAATTATATCATATAAAATGAACTACCAACGAGGAAAATATCACCGGCAAATTGAACCTTATGTAAATAAGCAGCTTATAAAAGCAATTACAGGACAACGGAGGGTTGGCAAAAGTTATTTCTTAAAACAAATAAAAGATAATTTGCACCAAAAATTTCCTGAAAGCCAAATCATTTTTATTAATAAAGAAAAGTATGAGTTTGATTTTCTTTCTGATTATCATCAACTTTTAGAATTTGTAAAAGATAAAAGTAGCGGTGAAATGAACTACTTATTTATCGATGAAGTGCAAGAAATTCAGGGATTCGAAAAAGCATTGCGTAGTTTACTATCAGAAGGGAATTATGATATTTATTGTACAGGCAGTAATTCCGCCGTTTTCTCTGGAGAACTTGCTACTTATTTAAGCGGAAGGCAGATAGAGATCAGAATACATAGTTTATCTTATGTTGAATTTATCGATTTTCATCAATTACCAAATAATCGTGACAGTTTAAACTCCTATATAAAATATGGGGGATTACCTTATTTGATTAACTTACCATGGAATGATGAAGTGATTTTTGACTATTTAAAAAATATATATGCAACGATTCTTTTTCGCGATGTAATCAGCCGGAATAAAATAAGAGATATTCCTTTTCTCGAAAATATTATGCAATATTTAGCCGATAATACGGGTAGTGTTACATCTGCCAATAAAATTGCTGATTACATGAAATCGCAAAAAAACAGTAAATCAGTTCCGGTAATCATTAATTATATTGATTATATTAAACAAGCATATTTTATTAAGGGAATCAGGCGACAGGAAATTCAGGGAAAGAAAATTTTTGAAAGCGGTGAAAAATTTTATTTTACAGATTTAGGCCTACGCAACTCAATTCGTGGGTATAGGCCTGATGATATCGGTAAAATAATAGAAAATGTTGTTTGTAATCATTTGCAATATTTGGGATATTCACTGCATGTAGGAAAAAATGGACAAAAAGAAATTGATTTTATCGCGAAAAAAAATAATGAATATGTTTACCTTCAAGTGGCATATTTACTTTCAAGTCAGAAAGTAATAGATCGTGAGTTTGAAAATTTGAAACAAATTCCGGATAATTATCCAAAATATGTTGTTACTATGGATGACTTTCCAACTACGGCTTCATATGATGGAATTAAACATATCTCTTTATTAGAATTCCTAAATATCAATGATTTATAAATATTTATTCATATGACCAAACTCAAAAGCATATCAAAAATAAGCTCCTGGTTCAAAGGATTAACGGAACCTTTGCTTATTGCCGGCCCATGCAGTGCGGAATCTGAGGCGCAAGTTATGCAAACAGCCAGGGAAATTGCAGCTTTGGGAAAAGTGAAGGTTTTTCGTTCGGGCATCTGGAAGCCGCGTACACGCCCCGGAAATTTCGAAGGTGTAGGAGAAGAAGGATTAAAATGGCTGCAACAGGTAAAAAAAGAAACAGGCCTTTTAACTACTGTTGAAGTAGCTAATCCTGAGCATGTTCATTTAGCGATAAAATACGGTATTGATATTTTGTGGATTGGCGCCAGAACAACATCCAATCCTTTTTCTGTACAGGAGCTGGCTGATTGTTTAAAAGGGTACGACAATCCTGTAATGGTTAAGAACCCCATAAACCCTGATGTTAATTTATGGGTAGGTGCTTTAGAAAGATTTCATAAGGCGGGAATCAATAAACTGGCTGCAATTCATCGTGGGTTCTACCCTTTTGAAGCAACTACCTTGCGAAATATTCCCAAGTGGGAAGTGCCCATTGAATTAAAAAGCCTTTGCCATAGTTTGCCAATCATTTGCGATCCCAGCCATATTGCAGGAAACACAGAATTCATACCAGAGATTGCCCAAAAAGCCATGGATTTAAATATGGATGGGTTGATGATTGAAACACATATTGATCCTTCTGCTGCTTTGAGCGATATGAACCAGCAATTAACGCCTGATCAATTAACCCGATTGCTTAATCAACTAGTTTATAGATCAACATCTATCAAAGATGAAAACTTTATTAGTGTATTAGAAACCCTGCGAAATAAAATCGATTCGATCGATCAGCAAATGCTGGAGTTGCTTGCGCAACGAATGGGTATTGTCGAGGAAATTGGAAAATACAAATGCAAAAATGAAGTAACCATCCTCCAGTTGCGTCGCTGGGAGAAAATCATTAACACCAGAATAAAAATGGGTAAAAAACTCGGTTTATCCGAGGAGTTTATTAAGAAATTACTTCAGCTGGTTCATAAAGAATCTATTCAAAAACAAACTGAAGTAATGAATAAAATTACCACCTCGAAAAAAATAAAATGAAGTAATCGCTATTTTATTTCTTTAAGCGTATAATCATACCCTTCCATAACCGGATTGGAAAGAATCTTGTTGCAAGCTTCATTCACTCGTTCCATGGCTATCTCTTTACTTTTTGCTTCAATTTCGAGGGTAATGTGCTTGCCAATCCGAACATTCGATACTTCATTAAAGCCAATATTTTTCATGCTGTGGGTTACAGCCTTACCTTGAGGGTCTAATAATGCTTTTAAGGGCATTACATTTATTTCTGCTAAAAACTTCATGGTTGTATCTATTAATCTAAGTTATAAATCCAATTATTAATCGCTGATAATAAAATATATAATATAATAATTACGGGTATTGCAATAGATTGCAATAATATTAATAAAACCGCAGATAATCCAACAAAAATAAAACGAATTTTATTTCCCCGTATTCCCAAATTTTTAAATTTTAAAGAAAACATAGGGAACTCAGCAATTAAAAAGAAAGAAAAAACAATAATTAAAATCAAAAGAAATACTTTGTTTTGGATTAAATGATTGATCAGGTTATTATCACTAACCAATGTAATGATATATAACGAAACAAAGAACAAAGCATTGGCAGGAGTTGGAAGTCCTATAAAAGAATCACTTTGCCTGGTATCGACATTAAATTTAGCCAGCCTGAGCCCTGAAAATACGGCAATAAGAAATGGAGATATCAAAAATAAAAAAGTAGTAAAAGGAATACTTTCCAGCGGGGGAAGAATAGAAGAACCAAAAATCAGGGTTTTCATCATTGAAAACACAATAACCGACGGAGCTACACCAAAACTAACAACATCGGCTAACGAATCAAGCTGCTTTCCAACTTCAGAATAAACTTTTAACAATCTTGCACTCATCCCGTCGAAAAAATCAAAAATTGCTGATAAGAAAATCATATATACCGCCAGCAACATATATCCCTCAAATGCTAATACTATCGATAAACATCCCGAAAGTAAATTAAGCGAAGTGATAAAATTGGGGATATACCTTTTCAAAGAAAATTTCATAGCCATTATTTGATTAAATTCATACAATTTTTTATACAAAAATAAGTTAAAAAATATAGTTCTGCCTTAAAGGATGAAATAAGATTTTGTTTTTTATTTACTTTGCTTAGAAGATAATTATTTTTGGTATCGATGTTTAAGAATAATATAGTACTTTTTCTATTACTGCTGTTCACAATGCCGCTTTTTGGACAAACAGCCAAATATTCCAACGAATTTTTATCCATTGGAGTCGGCGCCCGTTCATTGGGTTTAGCCAACGCAACAGTGGCTAATGTAAATGGTGTTACTTCAGGTTACTGGAATCCGGCAGGGCTTACCTCTATAGAAAATAGTGTTGATGCCAGTCTAATGCATGCCGAATATTTTGCCGGAATAGCCAAATTCGATTATGCCGGAGCAGCAATGGATTTGGATACAAACAGCTGGATTGGAGCAACATTTATAAGATTTGGAGTGGATGATATTCCCAATACCACCGATTTAATAGATAAGGACGGAAATCTGGATTACGGGCGTATTTCAAAATTTTCGGCAGCAGATTATGCATTTATGATTTCGTATGCTCGAAAATCTCAAATTCCTGAATTATCGTATGGAGCCAGCGTAAAAGTTATTTACCGCAATATTGGAGAATTTGCTAATGCCTGGGGTTTTGGGTTGGATGCCGGGTTACAGTATCAAAAAAACAACTGGAGATTCGGCCTTTTAGCCCGCGATATAACCTCTACATTTAATGCCTGGAGTTTTAACGAAGATGAGCTATTAGTTGAAGTACAAGACAGTGTTTTTAACTTTGCACCCGACAATGCGATGGAAATTACCTTACCCAAATTATTACTGGGTGTTTCCCGAAATTTTAAAATTTACAATGACTTTAACGCAATGGTTGAACTTGATGCCGACTTTACTTTCGACGGACAGCGGCACGTTCTAATTGAAGGCGACCCTGTCAGCATTGATCCACATTTGGGAATTGAGGTTGATTACCGTAAACTGGTGTTTGTTCGCTTTGGTCTAGGTAATTTTCAACGAATCGAAAATTTCGACCGTTCAAAATCATTAACCCTACAGCCCAATTTCGGAATTGGAATAAATATTTACCGGTTTAGCATTGATTATGCATTAACAGATATTGGAGACCAGTCAGTTGCTCTATATTCAAATATTTTTAGCTTGCGATACTCTTTCAACAGAAAAGCAAAGTAAAATTCTTTTGCCCGAAAATATTCACTATTTTTGTCCTAAGCTAAAAACACATCTATGAAAATCGCAATAGATTTTGACGGAACCATTGTCGATCATGAATACCCGGAAATAGGTAAACCCAAGCTTTTTGCTTTCGAAACATTAAAAGCATTGCAAGATAAAGGAGTTCTGTTAATATTGTGGACTTTCAGAGCGGGGAAAGAACTTGAAGAAGCTGTTGTATTTTGCAGAAAAAACGGCGTTGAATTTTACGCAGTAAATAAAAATTATCCTGAAGAAATTTTTGAAGATTCCATAAGCCGAAAAATTAATGCCGACATTTATATCGATGACAAAAACCTTGGTGGTTTCCCGGGATGGAGTGCCGTTTGGCAAATGCTAAACCCTGAGCTTTTTGATGATGATATTAAAAAACAGATGGAAAAAATACCTGTTTCCAAACGATCCTTTTGGCAAAAATTGAAACGTACATTAGCACGGTGATTTAAATTTTTAATGATGAATAAATTATTAATATACAGCATAATAACAATCACTTTTCTGGTTACTAACGCCTGCAAAAGCGAAAAAAAAGAACAAGAAAAAAAAGAAATTAAACCCAGCGAGGTTACTAAAAGAGTTTCTGTAATTGAAGTAAAATCGCCCAATGCTGGCGAATTATTTACGATTGGTGATAATATAAATATTGATATAGCCTTAAAAGAGATTGATCAAAAAGTTGACTCACTGATCATACAAACAGAAAAAAAACAAACCACATTATTTGTTGATCAGTTAAACTACACCTGGAAAACCCGAGACCTAAAAACCGGCAATAATAAGCTTAATATATCTGCATATGCCAATGGTAAAAAAATTGACACCTATACGCTAAAGTTAAGATTCAAATCGGACATAAAACCTGAATTGTACGAATGCCGAATTATAAATACCTATCCACACGATACAAAAGCATACACACAAGGACTTTTTTATGATGATGGTGTATTATACGAAGGTACCGGTCAAAAAGGTGAGTCATCATTACGTAAAGTAGTACTTGAAACCGGCGAATTGATTCAAAGCTTAAATTTACCAGCCCGATATTTTGGTGAGGGCATTACGGCTTTTGGCGATAAAATTATTCAACTAACCTGGACTTCGCAAACCGGATTTGTTTATGATAAAAAAAGTTTTTCTTTAATCAATACGCTCCAGTATCCAACCCAGGGATGGGGCATAACCACCGATGGGAAAAAGCTGATTATGAGCGATGGCACTCAAACCATTTATTTTTTGGAGCCTGAGTATTTTACAGAAATAGGCAGAATTGAAGTCTACGACCCTGAAGGAGCTGTTCGAAACCTAAATGAGCTTGAATACATTGATGGATTAGTTTATGCTAATGTTTATCAAAAAGAAGAAATTATCGCTTTCGATCCCTCCGTTGGTAAAGTAGTGAAGAGAATTGATTGCCGCAAAGTTATCCCTGAAGGATACCACGGCGAAATTGACAATGTTCTTAATGGTATTGCTTACGATAAAATAAAAGACAGAATTTTCATTACAGGCAAACGATGGCCCCATTTGTACGAAGTTAGGTTTCATAAATTATAGCTTCATTAAACTTTTTTACTAAAAAACCTGCCGAAATACTTGGAGTTGATGATAGGTTGGGAACCATTGAAACAGGGAAAAACGCTACCTTTGTTGTTTCGAATGGTGATATTTTAGATATAGCCACCAACGATATTGTTCTGGCATTTATCGATGGGCGCAAAATCAACCTGGACAACCGGCATAAATATTTATATCGAAAATATCAGAAGAAGTATGAATAAAATTACATCTTTTTAATTCTCACTTCAATATCATCATCTTTTAACAACTGAACTAATCTGGAGGTGTCTGTTTTCCCATAATGATAAGGGTACA
This sequence comes from uncultured Bacteroidales bacterium, assembly GCA_964606845.1. Lineage (GTDB taxonomy): Bacteria > Bacteroidota > Bacteroidia > Bacteroidales > UBA12077 > UBA12077. Next base: position 7,232 of record CAZSIC010000048.1, on the reverse strand, counting down.
ATACTTTTGGTTTAAAAGTTCTGGCAGCATCGGCTACCATCTCGGGTGTCATAGTATAAGGCATATTCATGGGTAAAAATGCTATGTCAATTTCTTCAAGGGTCTCCATTTCTGGAATTGGCTCGGTATCAGCAGCTACATAAACTTTCTTATTACCAAACTGAACGACATATCCATTTCCTTCGCCCTTAATGTGATATGGATCGCCGCTTTCACGTTTATGCTTAATATTATATGCCGGAACAGCGGCAATTTCCAGTTCATTGATATTTAAAATATCTCCGTTTTTCATTACAATTACATCGGTAAGATATTCGCTCATCTCCTTAGATTTCTGAGTAAGGACAATCTTCGTATCTTCCTTTTTTAGAATTTCAATAGCATTTTGGTCCAGATGATCGCCATGATGATGCGTTATTAAAATTAAATCTGCTTTGGGATAACTTTCATAATCACCCATTCTTAAAACCGGATCAATATGAATTACTTTATCGTTAAATTCAAAGAAAATGGAGCCATGCTTAACAAACTGGATTTTTAGTTCACCCTTGCCAGTTTCAAAAACATCGGATTGTAAATCTTGTGCATTTCCGATCATAATGGCAAAATTAAGCGCCAGGATTGATAATATTATTTTTTCCATGGTATTAAATTTTTAATGAACGATAAAGGTATTGAATAATTTATATACAATCAAGATAAAACAAAAACATCCGATCAATTCAAGAATGGATGCAATTGTAAAATGTTCATTTTCCATTATCGAGTTTATACTCCAAATCGATATGACAATTTGATTAAGAAAACATTTTGGGGATGAATATTGAAAAGACCATCAAAATCGTCGATAAATGAAAAGTTACCAACAGAAGTTGATCCTGTTTTGTTTTGTGTCCAAACCAGGTATAACAACGATCCGGGTTTATATTCCCATCTGATTACAAGGTTAGACCTGAACTGGCGGAAGTTAAAATCGTAATCATTTTCATAATCTTCGGTCGAAAAGCTAACATCATTACTATATCGATCTCTGAAATTTTCAGCCTTAGGATCGGTTATATACTTGGGTTCGGAATAATCAACAGCGCTGATAAAGGGAGAACCGTAATATTGAATGGTTAAATCGGGAGTAACACTATAATCAATTCGTAATGTGAAATCAGTTGTAACCTGATTTAATTTAGTGAATATATATCTGTCTTCGTTATTGTATTCTTCGGTATTGATATATTGTAATTCACTTTCTGAAACCGAATAGTCTGGCATAAATGAAATTCGTAATGCATCAAGAGGCCTATATATTATGTTAGCACCATAATTTTGATGTTGTCTGGAGTTCTCGAATCCTAAACTAGTATTGGTATTAAATTGAAGCTGAATTTTTTTTCTCCCGTCAGTACCCATATTAACCCAATAACTAAAACTTCCGGGTGTTTTAATTGACGGGCCACCTCTAAGCATATCATTCTGTAGACTTTCTCCTTCAATGTTGGTTCCACCGCCTAATGACCAATGATTGGTAAATTGCATAAACATACTTATATTTCCTCCATAAAAGTTGCTATTTGCTCCAAAGTCCCAACCAGACCATTGATTCAGATTAATGTTCATAAACCTGAAAATACTAAAGGGCTCAGTAAAACGATATCCTGCCCAAAATACCTGGAAAATAGCATCAGAATGGTGTAAGAACCCAACATCATTGGTTTCAAATTTTGGCGACCGCCATGTTGTCCAAAATAACCATTGCCATTTGCTACCTTGTTTTCCAAACTGAACTGTTCCTGCATGCCCGGTTAAAGATGTTAATGATGAATCGAAAGTGTTATAGTCATTATCGGGGCGTTGAAAATACCGTCTGGATGATCCCTGCTGATAAATCATGGCCGTGGAATCGCCAATGATATGACTCATTGCATATTTTAATTTCAAATAATAGGCTTTATCTTTCCAGTATTGGGTATAATCAACCCCTCCTGTATATGCCTCGGAGTTTAAATAATTAAGATGCTCATCTTGGGCATCAATAAAGCGATTGGTGGATGTAAACATACCTCCAACAATTGAATTATTATTGTTATAGTCTTTTTGTACACGCCCGATAAAATAATTGGTTAAGGGCTCTACTGTTTGTGTTGACTTTACTCCTTGTCGCGAAACTTCGGCATTTTCTTCTGCCGTGACACTTTCAATTATTCCTATAGAAAGTCCGTCTTTAGTTTTTCCGGTAAGTTTTAATGCTCCCAGTATTTTTGTATTTTCTGGCACATCCGCATATTCGTTATTATCATTATCTACATCAGAATAATATTGTGGCGACCGCCCGATTCTTCTTGAGTAAAAAAGGTTATCCAGTGCAAAAGGATTTCCTCCCTCAGAAAATTGAAAATTGGTAATATTCCTACCTTCGATAAAGAACGGCCTTTTTTCTTCAAAATAGGTTTCAAAAGCTGTCAGGTTGACTACCGATGGGTCGGCTTCTACCTGCCCAAAATCAGGATTTATGGTAAAATCTAATGTAAAGTCATTGGTTATTCCAATTTTTCCATCCAGCCCGATTCCGTAGCCAAATTCTTTTCCTTCAGAAAATGGATTATCCTCATCTTCGCTATAAGTTTCCAGTTTAGTTAAAATATAGGGAGAAATTTCTACCTGCCGTTTTGGCTTAATGCCATTTATACCATGGAGTTCTCCAAAATTATGCACCCATCCTGATGCATCCTGTGGAATATATTGCCAGTTGGAACGTTCTTCGTTTCTGAAAAAGCGCCGGTTTACCTGTAATCCCCATACCTGCGATTCTTTATTATTGCTAAATCTTAGTTGAGTATAAGGAATTTTCATTTCCGCTACCCACCCTAAACTATCGATACTTGTTTTTAAATACCATATTGGATCCCAGGTTCTGTCCCAGTTATTTCCGTTATTTGTAATGGCCTCGTCGCTTTTTACTCCTGAAACAGAAGCTGTAAATGAAAATGCCGTTTGTTTATCGAAATAACTGTCTATATTTATTTCTACCCAGTCGCCATCGAAACCATCGCGACGCGACATACGCTCAACAATTTTTTCAGGCTCGGTATCAAAAGCCCTTATTAAAACATAAAGGTTATTATCATCATAAACAATTTTAAAGGCTGTTTCCTGCGATGGTTCTGCACCATCGTTGGGTTGACGTTGTGTAAAATCTCCCGTCCATTCAACCAAATCCCATGCACTATCATTAATTAATCCGTCAATATTAGGAGCTTCATCAGTTATCTTTTTGGTATGGTAGATTTTTTTTTCAATATTCCCGTTTTGTGCAAATAGAAAAATAGGCGATAAAAGAGATATAATCATTAAAATAATGATGACTTTTTTCATAAATAGTTAATTAGAATGGTAAAATCAAAACAAAGACGTGAATTTTTCCTAAATGTTGTTTTATATTAAAAAAACATATCACCATATTGATCTATCAAATAATATGCCCTATTTTTCTATATTCTTTTACTCCACCCATATAAATCAATGGATTTATTTTTTCAAGAATCAAAGAACCTGCATTTTCAGGGTCTTTTAATTTATCTGTATCGATATGTGTTTGAACAATTTCGCCGATAAAATGATTGGTTTTACCAACGATGTTATGTTCTATTAGTTTGCATTCAATGTTAATTGGACATTCTTTGATGATAGGTGAGCCAATAATTTTTGATGGCATTTTGGTTAATCCGGTTTTTTCAAATTTATCGGTATCTTTTCCAGAGGTGATGCCACAAAAGTCGGCTTCCACCATAATATCAGCACGGGCAATATTTACTGTAAAATTTTTGTTTTCTTTGATTGCATTTCCTGAGAATCCTTTTTGTCCTACAGATATTCCTAATGTAGGAGGATTACTGGTTAGTAAACTTACCCAGGCAATTGTAACAATATTTGCGTTTTTAAGGTTACCTGTAACAACCAGGGCTGTCGGAGCTGGAGCTAAAATTCGTAAAGGTTCAAATGAAGTTTTCATATCAATTATTTTTTGTATTTACCTAAAGTTACAAAACAATTTGTTGAACTTAAAGCACAAGCCTGATGAAATAAAACAATTATGAATCCTACTAATTTTTTTTAAAGTTGATAGGATTTAAAGCTATTTTTCTTTTATCTTTATTACTCGAATAAATAAAAAAACACAGCTATGGTAAAAAGAGATAAAGCAATTCAGGATATTGTAGGAATGGACGAGCTTGAGGCCGTTATAAAAAAATGTAAAGTTTGTCGTGTGGGTATGGTCGATGGTGACAGCCCGTACGTTTTAGCTATGAATTTTGGCTATGAAGACCAAACCATTTGGCTGCATTGTGCCAAAGAAGGAAAAAAAGTTGATGTTTTAAAACGTAATAATAAGGTTTGTATTGAATTTGATACCGACCATAAAATTTTTGCCCGTCACGAACATGTAGCCTGCTCGTGGCGATGTGCTTATCGTGGAGTGCTTGTGCACGGAAATGCTCTTTTTGTTGAAGACTACGAAGAAAAGATGAAGGGATTAAATATCCTGATGAAAAATTTCTCCGACCGCGAGTTTGAATATTCCAAACCAGCCGTAAATAATATTTTGGTTATTAAAATACCGGTAGAATCAATTACCGGGCGCTCTTTTGAGTATTTTTAGGAAGTACACACTTCGACAAGCTCAGTGTGACATGCTTCGACAAGCTCAGTGGGACATGCTTCGAC
>CAZSIC010000048.1:0-2416 GCA_964606845.1 uncultured Bacteroidales bacterium | reverse complement strand
GACATGCTTCGACAAGCTCAGTGTGACATGCTTCGACAAGCTCAGTGGGACATGCTTCGACAAGCTCAGTGGGACAGGCTTTGACATCCCGATAACTTAACTATAGTTTAAAGTCATCCTGAACCTGATGTCATCCTGAACCTGATGTCATCCTGAGCCTAATGTCATCCTGAGCCTGACGAAGGATGACGAAGGATGACGAAGGATAATTAACTGTTACAAAATGCTATTAAATAAAAATAAGCACACAAGAATGAAAAATTACTATGTCTATATTTTAAAATGTTCTGATAAATCCTATTATACAGGAATTACAAATGATATTAATCGAAGGGTAATTGAACATAATCATAGCCCAAATAAAAAAAGTTATACTTTTTCAAGAAGACCTGTTAAGTTAGTATATTACGAATCATTTCAAAATCCTAATGATGCTATTATTTGGGAAAAAAGAATAAAAGGATGGACAAGGCAAAAAAAAGAAGCTCTTATTCGTGGTGATATTGAAGAATTAAAAAGATTGTCAAATAAGAAGGGTCACACTTCGACAAGCTCAGTGTGACATGCTTCGACAAGCTCAGTGGGACATGATTCGACAAGCTCAGTGGGACATGATTCGACAAGCTCAGTGGGACAGGCTTTGACATCCCGATAACTTAACTATAGTTTAAAGTCATCCTGAACCTGATGTCATCCTGAACCTGATGTCATCCTGAGCCTAATGTCATCCTGAGCCTGACGAAGGATGACGAAGGATGACGAAGGATAACAAAAGACATAAAAACTATTCATACTTAAAACCGATAATAATAAATGAAAAAAATTGTAAATCCCTACAGCAAAATTCCCGGTTACAACTGTTTTGGATGTTCGCCCAACAATGAACAAGGGCTGCAATTGGATTTTTACGAAGACGGCGAATGGATTGTATCTCATTGGAAACCAAAACCTCAGTTTCACGGGTATGGCAATATTTTGCACGGAGGTATTCAAACTACCATGCTCGACGAAATAGCTGCCTGGTTAATAAATATTAAATTAGAAACTGCCGGGTTAACATCAAATATTGATGTAAAATTTAAAAAAGCAGTACAAACCAGCGAGCAGCCAATAACTATTCGTGCAAAATTGCAGGAACATACTAAAAAAATAGCTGCAATATATGCAGAGTTGCTTAACGATAACAATGAAGTTTGTACCGTAGCCGAAATTAAATATTATATTTTTTCGCAGAATGTAGCTCGCGAGAAATTATACTATCCTGGTATAGAAGCTTTTTTTCAATGATATTTTTAACTTATCTGCCAAGACGCTTGAAGCGGCTAAGCGAATTATTAAGCGTAATAATACTTTAAAATGGTAATACAAAATGCCGGCTTACCGCATCGGTAAAGCCATTTTCGCAATTACTTTTACATACCGGAAAAACAGATTTTAACTCGCCGGGAGCATTGGAGACAATATACCTTGCCGAAGTAAATTCAAGCATATCAATATCGTTAAAATCATTTCCAATACTAAACGTATATTTAGGATTAATTTTTAAGTGTTTACACAACCACTCCACACCGTGACCTTTCGAAACAGTATTTGGAAAAATCTCCATCCAAATAGAATCTCCATCCAATGGGGAGGTAGTACGAATAATTTTTATGTCATCGAATTTTTGCTTTATTTTCTCAAAGAGGGTTAAATCGTTTGGAAATACAGCTAAGATTTGGCATGCATGTTTGTAGGTTTCTGTTTTAGTATTTAGCGGTTGGGCAAAATCTTTATAAATAGATATTCTTCTTTCAAAATCGGGATTATGGTTCCCTGAAAAGTGATAAACAAATTTGTGGTTGTTGGGTATCACTTCATGAATCATAAAATCAACCGAATGGTTGATTAATATTTTGGCAATTTGTTTAACTTCTATATCAGGTAAGTATTGCGAATGTATTAGTTTTTTCTTTTTCCAGTCGTAAACACCTGCACCAGATGAGAAGATAAGATAATCGATCGGGAATTTTTCTTTGATAACTTTTGATAATGAAAAAAAATTTCTGCCAGTGGCAATAACCCGTACAATCTCATTTTCTCCCAACCAGTAAAGAGTTTTCATATCCTGTAGGCTAACCTTTGTACGATTATTCAGCAGTGTCCCGTCAAGATCAGTAATAACCATTTCGCGAAAATTTCTCATCTTATTCCAACGTTTAAAAATCTATGGCAATAATGTTAAACCAGGTTTTGGCATCTTCTCTGTAAGTCATAGACGAATCAAACTTCCATTTCCATTTATTTTCTGCCAGCTTACTCTTGGGCAAATCTACAAATATTAAGGGATTTACTCCAAGTAACTGGTCGTTTTCATCGTACAGTTCTTCTTCATATTCTGTTATCAGGCAGGTTTTTTCCCTGGGTAAATTATTTA
>CAZSIC010000047.1:0-24363 GCA_964606845.1 uncultured Bacteroidales bacterium | reverse complement strand
TCATCCAGTAATTCAACCTGTGGCTTTAAAGCAACATTAATAACAGTTTTATTGCCTACTTCTATTTCCTGAGTAGCATAACCAACATAAGAAAACAATAAAATAGCATCTTGTGGTACAGTTATCGAATAGTTACCATCGATATCAGTAATTGTACCAATTTCTGTATTTTTTTCCAATATAGTAACTCCAGGCAATGTTGAGCCTTCTTCTGCATCAGTTACAGTACCTGTTACTGTTACCTGTGCAAAAACAACTGCCGGAATCAAAAAATTTATAAAAAACAGAATAATCGTTAAGCGAAGTTTTTTCATTGGATTTTATTTTAAATTATTCGATTTTAAATTATTGTTAAAAGTACAAAAAAAACAGGTTAAAATCCAGTACAATAATTACACAAACCCAATGATATCAAACAATTAACACCACCAAAAGGGCATTTCAAACGTTTGCGAAATGGTTTTAGAGAAAGGTTAACTTTTAAAATATTTTTTTGTTTATATAAACTTTTTCTTAATTTTTCGTTAAATTGTTTGAGAATTGGATTAGTTTTCCTTTCTTTCATAACAAATATTTAACATTATTGTTTCAACCATGAAAGGCCATCAGGTTACTATAAAAGATATTGCAAAAATATTACATATATCTCCTTCTACTGTTTCCAGAGCATTAAAGGATCATCCGGACATTAACCCCCAAACCAAAAAAAATGTAAAAGAGTTAGCCGAAAAGTTGAACTATAAACCCAATAAAGTTGCTTTAAGCCTCCTGCAGCAAGAAAGCAAAATTATTGGCGTGATTATTCCGGAAATTATACATTATTTTTTTTCTACCGTTATAAGTGGGATTGAGAAAGTTGCTAATGAAGCCGGTTATCATATCATTATAGCCCAATCGAACGAATCGTATTACAAAGAAGTTGAAAATGTACAAGCCCTGCTTTCCAGTAATATTGACGGTTTTATAATATCGATGGCTAAAACAACCATGCAGTTCGACCATTTTAAAAATATAGAAGAGATCGGTGTTCCAATGGTATTTTTCGATCGTTCGTGTGATGTGGTTAATGCCGACAGAATTATTGTAGATGATTTTGATGGTGCTTACAAAGCAACTAAGCACCTTATTGATAATGGCTGTAAAAATATAATCCATTTAGCCGGCCCATTAAACCTTGATATTGGCAAAAAAAGAAAAGAAGGTTTCCTGGCAGCGCTTAACGAATCCAATCTTTCTATTCATGATTATTCAATTCAGATATGTGATACTAAAGAACATGCAATCCAATTAATTCCTGAACTTTTACGGCGACAGCCCAGTGTCGACGGAATTTTTGCTGTTAACGACCTTACAGCTATCGGAGCAATCAAAGCAATAAAGTCTATCCATAAAGATGTTCCTAAAGATGTTTTAGTGGTTGGTTTTACAAATTCATTCATATCCCAAATTTCAGATCCGGAATTAACAACAGTAGATCAAAAAGGATTTGAGATGGGGCAAAATGCCACAAGATTGCTGCTAAAAAGAATCCAAAGCCACGAAAATTATGGCCCTGTTACTACAATTTTAAATACAGAACTGGTAGTTAGGAAATCTAGTGTGAGAAAATAAAAAAGCAGCAAAAAAATTTCATGCTGCTGTTTTTAGCCAGAGGCGGATGATGACGAGCCGAAATGGCTGTCATCATTCCGATATCATTACCAAAGTGTCATGATCATAGGAACTTGAACAATTTATTATATTATAAATAATCTTAAACAAAAATAATGCAAAAAAAACAGCCTAAATTTAGACTGTTTAAAAAGTGGTGATTTATTGGTAGCGAGAGGCGGACTTGAACCGCCGGCCTCATGATTATGAATCATGCGCTCTAACCTGCTGAGCTACCTCGCCATTATTTTTGGGTTGCAAATATAATATTTTATTTTATCTTTTATAATTTGAGTAACATTTTTCTAAAAAAAATTTATATATTGCAACTAATGAGGAAAATTACAAATTAAGCATTCATGAAAAATAAATTTGAATTAGAGTATTCGTTAAATTCTTCTCCAAAAATATTATATCCCAGGTTGGTTACACCTGCAGGACTATCAGAGTGGTTTGCTGATGACATTAACATAAATGGAGATATTTACACTTTTATTTGGGATGGTTCCAAACAGGAAGCAAAACTAATTACAAAAAAAGAGAATGAGATGGCTCGTTATAAATGGATAGACGACGAAGAAGATACTTTTTTCGAATTTAAAATCCATAAAGATGACTTAACGGGCGAAGTAGCACTTGTAATAACAGATTTTGCCGAAGATGATGAAAAAGATGACACCATGGATTTATGGGATTCACAAATCTCAGAATTAAAACATACGTTAGGCTTATAAACTTTAATGTAATTTAATTAAATCTTACCTCCCATTTTCATAAAATAAGTTATTTTTGTAATCGTTTTATTAAAAAATTAAATCCAGATAAACAATCGTGAAACGATTACACCTGTTTATACTAAAATCTTACATAGGACCAGTGGTTCTAACATTTTTTATTTCTCTCTTTATTTTATTGATGCAATTTCTATGGAAATACATCGATGACCTGGCAGGAAAGGGGTTGGAATGGACTGTAATTTTAGAATTAATTGTTTATGCATCGGCGAGACTTGTTCCAATGGCTTTACCACTGGCAATATTACTATCGTCAATTATGACTTTTGGAAACTTTGGTGAGAATTTTGAGCTGACAGCTATTAAATCAGCTGGAATTTCATTGCAACGATTTATGTCGCCACTCATCTATTTAATCATTATAATAAGTATAAGTGCATTTTTTTATTCTAACCGCATCATTCCTTATACCAATCTAAAAACCGTTGCCCTTATTCATGCAGTAAAACAACAACGCCCCGAATTACAAATAAAAGCAGGGATGTTTTATAACGGCATAGAAGGATACAGTATTAAAATCGGGAAAAAAGATCACAAAACAGATTTATTGGAAGATATTATGGTTTATGACCATACCAATAATAAAGAAAATGTACAGGTTACTGTTGCCGATTCTGGCTATATGAGAATGACTGCTGATGAAAGAAATATAATTTTAACACTTTATAACGGATACTCTTACGAGGAAAGACTTGAAACCAAAAAAAGAAAAAAAGAAAGGGTTTATCCACATCAAAGGCATAAATTCGAAAAACAAACAGTATTATTCGAACTAACCGGTTTAAATTTTGAACGAAGCGATGAAGATTTATGGAAAAATAATTTCCAAATGCTTAATTTGGAACAACTGGAGTATGCCGAAGATTCTTTAAACAAACAATTTAACGAACAAATACAAAATTTTGCCGATATTTTAACCAGAAGTAATTATTTTAAAAGGGAACAGTTGCTGATTAGAGACCAGGATATAGTTAAAAACTCTAAAAATAAAACGCCCAGCAAAAAAGCTGCAATAAAGAATTTTGATCGCTTAAAAAGAAATAAAAAAACAGATGATAACAAACTACCTGATGAAAAAAACACGAAAGCCAAAAATAATGAGCAAATAATTGATTCATCGAAACTAGAACTTTTGGCAAAAGATACCATCCAAAAATCACACTTTAACACTGATACTGTTTTTAATGCATTAACACTTGAAGAAAAAACAGAAGCTATATCAAATGCATTATCATACGCCAGGGCTACTCAAAATCATATAAATAATACAAAAAAACAATTCGATTACAAAGCAGAGCTTATCAGGAGGCATCAAATTGAGTGGCATAGGAAATTTACATTATCTTTTGCCTGTTTGGTTTTCTTTTTTATTGGTGCCCCTTTTGGAGCGATAATTCGCAAAGGAGGATTCGGAACACCGGTAGTAGCTTCTATTTTATTGTTCATATTATATTATATGATTTCAATTTCAGGTGAAAAGTTTGTGAGACAAGATGTATTACCCGCTTACATAGGCATGTGGCTTTCTTCTTTTATACTGGGCCCATTAGGTATATTTTTAACTTACAAAGCAACTACCGATTCGGTAATTTTAAGCTCAGAAGCATACTCGACATTCTTTAAAAAAATATTTTCACGTTTTTCTAAGAAAAATTCATAAATGAACCGAGCCATGACATTAAATTCGACACACACCCGCATGATTATAATGAAGCTAATAGTTTTTTGTGGCGGACAATTGATGTGTCATGGTGAGTTGCATCCCGATTGCATCGGGACAGGTAATGACCGTTAAAATCAAAATCATAACCAGGTGAATGTTTTAATTATAGCAAATAAAGCTACTTACCCTCCCGATGGAGGAGTTCTGGCTATTCTAAGCCTCGCCAAAGGATATATTAAAAACAGTCATCAGGTATATTTGCTAAATATGGTTACTCATAAACACTATAACAAAAGTGATATGATTGAACCTGAATATCAAAATCAAATTACGATTCATGGCATTCAAATGGATACCCGGATATCAGCTTTGGCTTTATTTTTTAATTTCTTTTTTTCCAAAAAGCCCTATATTTCTCAAAGATTTGTTGATAATACATTTCAAAAAAAAGTTGTAGAACTCATTCAATCAAAATCTTTCGATATAATTCAACTAGAAAGTTTATTTATGCTTCAATATATTCCTTCTATTCGAAAATATTTTAAAGGGAAGATTATCTACAGATCACATAATTTGGAATATGAAATTTGGAAAAGAAATGCGACAGAGACAAAATCAATCTTAAAAAAAATTTACTACCGCTCATCAGCTCATCGATTAAAAAAACTAGAAATATCGCTATTAAATACCTATGATTTTATCCTTCCGATCTCGAATCCTGATGCAAAAAAATATGCAGATTTAGGAAATATTAAACCATTACTTGTTACTCCTTTTGGAATTGATTTTGAAAAAATACCCGAAAACAATCAAACCAATCAACATCAAAATATTATCTTTATTGGTGCACTGGACTGGATCCCTAATCAAAATGGCTTAAAATGGTTTATTGATAATTGCTGGCAAAAAATCATAAAAACGGGATTGGATATTCAACTATTGGTTGCCGGACGGAATGCTCCTGACTGGTTCATTAAATATTTAGAAAATAAAAATAGTGTAAAATTTTTGGGCGAAATAGAATCTTCTACTGATTTTATGCAAAATAACGGGCCATTAATTGTTCCACTATTTTCGGGCAGTGGATTACGCGTAAAAATTATTGAAGCAATGGCATTAAATAAAGCAATAATTTCTACATCAACAGGAGCTGAAGGCATCTCCTATACCAACGGAAAAAATATTCTAATCGCCAATACACCAGTTGATTTTATTGATGCAATAAAAAAGCTGGTTCAGGATAAGAAATACCAGGATGAGATTGGGAAAAATGCTTTTCATCTCGCATCTGAAAATTTTGATTTAATGAAAATTGCTAAAAATGTATTAAATTTTATTAAATAGCTATTTGTGGAAACTGTTTTCTGGATATTATTAATTGTTATTATTTATGCTTACCTGGGCTATCCTTTACTTTTAATCCTGGCAAACAGTTTTATCCGGTTATTAAAATCTAAACCGCAACCCAAAAAGAAATTTGAATTACCCGAGGTTACAATGTTTATTGCAGCTTACAACGAATCCGATTTTGTAGATCAGAAAGTCAACAATACTTTTTTGCTTGATTATCCTAAAGATAAGCTACATCAAGTTTGGGTTACCGATGGTTCTGATGATAATACTGTTGAAAAATTAAAACAATACGTTCCGAAGATCACCATTTATCATCAACCGGAAAGACATGGAAAAACAGGAGCTATTAATCGCGGGATGCAGTTTATAAAAACTCCCATTGTTATCTTTTCTGATGCCAATTCTATGTTAAATAAAGAAGCCGTAAAAAATATCGTGGCTGAATTTTCCAATCCAAAAATTGGCTGTGTAGCTGGTGAAAAAAGAATTGAAACCAAAGATAAGAATAGTGCAATAAATGCTGGTGAAGGAATTTACTGGAAATACGAATCGATTATTAAAACATGCGAATCTAATATAAACTCAGCACTGGGAGCCGCTGGTGAACTATTTGCTATACGTACAAACCTCTTTCAACCCATTAAAAAAGATACAATTTTAGACGATTTTACTATTTCGATGCAAATTGCCGAAAAAGGTTACCGAATTGTATACTTACCCAATGCTTATGCTAATGAAGGAGCCTCAATAAATATTAAAGAGGAGTTTAAACGAAAAATAAGAATTGCATACGGAGGGTTCCAAACCTTATTCAGGCGAACCGGCCTTTTAAATTTTTTCAAACATCCGGTATTAACATTTCAGTATTTATCCCATAAAGTGCTAAGATGGTTAATTATCCCTGTTTCGCTTTTTGCCCTGTTTATAATTAATCTGGTTTTATTATTTAAAACTCAACCTTACTCTATTTATTCCATTATTTTCTGGATGCAACTACTTTTTTACTCAACCGCTTTGTTAGGTGCAATGTTTCAGAACCAAAAATTAAAAATCAGATGGATCTTTGCTCCCTATTACCTCGTTGTAATGAATTTCTCAGTTATATTGGGGCTTATCCGGTTTTTAAAAAAGGGCCAGTCAGTAAACTGGGAAAGAGCAAAAAGAAAATAATAAGTCCTAATAGATAGATATAATAAACGGCTCGTCATTTTTTTAAACTTTAGCTAATTATTTTCTAGGGATATTTGTTCACTTGTTATACTTTTGCAAAATATTTATTGATGATTCTAAACAGAAAAAAATGTCTGATAATAATGATATTCGCAGCAGACTCAACACAATAGACGAAGCAATTCAGGATATAAAAGATGGAAAAGTAATTATTGTTGTTGATGATGAAGATCGTGAAAATGAGGGTGATTTTGTTGTTGCTGCCGAAAAAATTACTCCCGAGATTGTAAACTTTATGGCTACCCATGGCAGAGGATTAATTTGCACACCATTGCCTGAAAACCGATGCGAAGAGCTTGATTTAGAATTAATGGTCGGTAATAATACCGCTTTGCATGCAACTCCTTTTACTGTATCGGTAGACTTAATAGGACATGGCTGTACAACAGGGATATCAGCATCGGACAGGGCCAAAACAATTAAAGCATTAGTAAACCCTGAAACAAAACCAGAAGATTTAGGCCGCCCGGGACATATTTTCCCGCTAAAAGCTAAACAAAAGGGTGTAATTCGCAGAGCAGGGCATACCGAAGCAGTTGTTGATCTTACCAAGCTTGCTGGACTTAAGCCAGGAGGCGCTTTGGTTGAAATAATGAACGAAGATGGGACAATGGCCCGAATGCCACAATTACTTGAGATTGCCGAAAAATTTAACCTGAAAATCATTACCATTGAAGATCTTATTAAATACCAACTCGAAAAAGAAAGCTTGGTTGAAAGAGGCGTTCGTGTTAAGTTACCTACTGAATTTGGCGAATTTGATCTAATTCCATACCGGCAAATTTCAAACGGGCTCGAACATGTTGCACTTATCAAAGGATCGTGGACCAAAGACGAACCGGTTTGCGTTAGAGTTCATTCATCCTGTGTTACCGGCGATATATTTGGCTCAAAAAAATGCGATTGTGGCCAACAACTCCATGAAGCCATGCGAAAAATTGATAAAGCAGGTAAAGGTGTTATAGTTTATATGAACCAGGAAGGACGTGGCATCGGACTATTTAATAAAATTAAAGCCTACAAATTGCAGGAAGAAGGCATGGATACCGTTGATGCAAATATAGAACTGGGATTTGAAGAAGATGAAAGAGATTATGGTGTGGGTGCAAGTATTTTAAGAGATTTACAGCTAGGAAAAATTAAACTTTTAACCAATAATCCTATTAAGCGAAAAGGACTCGAAGCGTATGGACTGAAAATTGTAGAAAACATTCCGCTCGAAATTGAGCCAAACGAACACAACAAGTTCTATCTCGAAACCAAACGAAAAAAAATGGGACATACCCTTGAGCTGGTAAAAATAAATCCCGAAAAGAAAAAAAATAATTAATCCCGGTTGTTAACGATCAAAATTTTCTTCTTTTAACAGTTCAAATAACTCTTTGGGAGTTAAATTATTCTGTAAACAAAAATCCTGAATGGTTTGGTTTTTACTCTCAATATCCAGTTGGTGTTTCTTCGCCACATCAACAAAATCATCATAAGGATTTTTAAAAACCTCATTTACAAACTGCTCAATGGTTAATTGCTCAGGATCAGAAACATGAGGACGTTCAATGTTTTTACCAAAACTTTTAGAAATCATTTCACCTCCATCAACAACAAACCTGAAAGGGTTAATGTTAGTTAGTGTTCCGGTAAAAACAATAAGGGTTATAACAAGAGCTACCAATATTTCTTTAAAAAAGATAAACTTAAACTTTTCCACAAAAAAATACGACCAAAGCAGTGCCCAGTTAATTTTAAAAATATGAAACACCGTAAAAATTATAAAAAGATATGAGAAAATGGTATGTTGCTGTTCCCATTGACTTTTGGATAACCCTAAAACTTCCCATCCTATCCAACGTGATAAACTGCCTTCTGGGGCAATATACAATATAATTCCCGAAAACATCATTACCAAAAAAGAAAATAATAAAGCGATGCTAATAAAGCTTTGCCAGTTAAATTTATTGTTCATTATATCATTAAGTTAATATTCCTTACTAAGATAGATACCGATTGTATCTATAAGTTTAAAAGAATGTGATAAATTTGTCCAAAGATAATTAAATAAGCAAAGAAATGGATAAAAGCCAACTGCGCATTGTATATATGGGAACTCCTGATTTTGCTGTTGCTCCGTTAAAAAAGCTGGTAAAAGATGGTTATAACATTGTAGGAGTAGTTACCAACCCGGACAAACCTTTCGGGCGAGGACAAAAAATTAAAGAATCGCCGGTGAAAATTTTCGCCCGTGAAAATAACCTGCACATTTTACAGCCAGACAAATTTAAAAATGAAAAATTCCTTCAAGATTTAAAAAATCTAAACGCCGATTTGCAAATTGTAGTAGCATTTAAAATGTTACCCGAGATTGTTTGGTCAATGCCGCCAAAAGGTACATTCAATCTTCATGCATCGCTATTGCCACAATACCGAGGTGCTGCTCCAATAAACCACGCCATTATTAACGGCGAAGATAAAACCGGGTTAACTACTTTTTTTCTAACTCATGATATTGATACCGGAAACATCATTTTACAAGAAGAAATTCCTATTTACGAAAACGATAATGCCGAATATTTACACGACCAATTAATGAATGCCGGTGCTGATCTTGTTGTTAAAACGGTTGATACCATATTATCAAATAACTACCGGCTTATTAAACAGGATGAGCTAATTGACCCAGATCAAACATTAAAAAAAGCACCCAAAATTTTTAAAAAAGATTGTAAGATTAACTGGAATGATTCAGCAAAAAATATCCATAATTTTATTCGTGGTTTAAGCCCATACCCTGCTGCATGGACAGAAATTTCAAACAACAACCAATCCATTCAGTTAAAAATTTATAAAACAGAAAAAGAACTAAAAAAACATGAATACAGTCCCGGAAAAATAATAACCGATTCCAAAATTTTTCTAAAAGTTGCCTGTAATGATGGGCTGATAAACATTCTGCAGTTACAGCAATCGGGTAAAAAAAGATTAAATATTGCTGAGTTTTTACGTGGTTTCCAAAATATAAATGAATGGCACTGCTCAACAAATAACTCATAAATCTGTTTGATAAAAAACATTTTAAATATGAAGAATTACGGTTCGGATAATAAATCAGCATTAGAAGCAAAAATAGATGCGCAAAAACTGGCTTTTGGCCCCATGATGTTCCAGGCGGTGAAAGCACTTCGTGATTTTAAAATTTTAGATCTGTTACACCATCATGATGACGGATTGACACCTCAGGAAATTAGTAAAAAAACAGATATTTCAATTTACGGAGTTAAAATTTTGCTGGATGCCGGATTAAGTGCTGAAGTGGTTATGCTTAAGGATAATAAATATTTTTTAACCAAAACCGGTTTCTACTTTATCGACGACCCAATGACTACTATTAATCTTGATTTTGTGCATGATGTTTGTTACCAGGGCATATTTTATTTACAGGATTCAATCCTCAACCAAAAACCCGAAGGATTAAAAGTTTTCGGCAATTGGCCAACAATCTATCACGGATTGTCGAAACTTCCCGAAAAAGTTAAAGAAAGCTGGTTTGCATTCGACCATTTTTATTCCGATCATGTATTTTCTTCGTTAATGCCCGAAATCTTTAAAAATAATCCAGAGAAAATTTTAGATGTAGGTGGAAATACTGGAAAATTCTCAATACAATGTGCACAATTTAACCCAGAGGCTGAAATTACCATTATGGATTTACCTGGCCAGTTAGAAGTGGCTAAAGAAAATGCCAAAAACAAGGGGTTAGAAAAACGTATAAAAGGATTCGCTACAGATATTTTGAATCACGATCAATCTTTTCCAAAAGGATTTGATCTTATTTGGATGAGCCAGTTTCTGGATTGCTTTTCTGAAAACGATATTGTTCAGATTTTACAAAGAGCAGCCCGTTCAATGGATCAAGATGCAGAATTATTTATTTTAGAAACCTACTGGGACAGGCAAAAATTCGATATTTCTACTTATTGTTTAAATAATACATCGTTATATTTTACTGCGCTGGCCAATGGCAATAGCCGGATGTATCATTCAGAGGATATGAAAAAACTGGTTGAAAAAGCCGGGTTAGAAATTTCTGAAATTATTGATGATCTTGGCATAAGCCACACTTTATTTAAGTGCAAAAAGCAATAAGTTAAAATTCTTCGAATTCTATTATTTCAGATTCTTCTTCAACAACTTCCGATTCGGGTTTGCGTTTCCGGAGCCATAATTTTTGGCCTGGTTCCGGTTCAGTGTCCATTTCCATCCGGTTTTTTTCATACAGCTTTTTTAGTTTTATCCCATACATCTGAGAAATTTTATACATTGTTTCACCTTCAGAAACTGTATGAAAATCAAACCCATGTTCAGCCCTGTTTCGTTTGGGTTGTAGATAAAGTATCTGCCCTTCGTTAAGTGCTGCACCTTCTTCAAGTTCGTTATATTTATATAACTCCCACGACAAAAGTTCAAATTCCTCGGTTAGGCTTTTAAATGTATCTCCTTTTTTAACAATAATATAATCGATACGATTTTTGTTATAAACCTTATGTTTCTTGATTTGAACGGTAAAATTATCCACATCGGCTAGATTAACCTGATCAGAATCATATTCATTTTCCTCATTAGAAGTAAAATTAAGCGTTCCTCCCCGGTCAAAAACATAAAGTTGATTGTCTTCAATAATTTTTATCAATAAATTGGCGTATGTCCTGCTCGTTGCATATCCTGCTTTTTGGAGCCCCCTTGCCCAGGATTTATAATCGGTCGGATCATGCTCAAATAAAAAAGAGTATCTTCTGCCATTAACTATAAAATCCGAATGATCAATATACGATTCGTAAACGGTTTTGTAACCCCTAAAACATTCTCCTTTTTTGTCGTCATCGTGATAAATTGTACCTCCTTTCCAGCTGTTATGGCATTTAACCCCAAAGTGGTTATTTGCTTTTCGTGCCAAAGTGCTATTTCCGTTGTCCGATTCGAGCATAGCCTGTGCAAGCTTAATACTGGCCGGGATGCCTGTTCTTTTCATCTCATTAATAGCTAAATCTTTATAATTTTCAATATAGTTTTGCCTGCTTAACGAAGTATACTTTACTGATGAATCGGACACTTGCTGAACCTTACAAGATACTATGATGATAGGTATTATAAGCAATAATATCTTTTTTGTCATATTTTTTTTGTTAATTTGAACAAATGTAAAAAAAGTAATTATTTTTCTTTACATATATGATTGTTAAATAACTTAACGCAAGATGAAAAAACAAATTATACAATCTGAATTATTAGAATACAATTCTCCTGCCGAACTATCCGAAAAATATCAAAAATTAATTAATGAAGCTAAAGAAGCTGCCCAAAAAGCCTATGCACCTTACTCGAAATTTAAAGTTGGTGCAGCAGTTTTACTCCAAAATGGAGAAATAATTCAGGGCAATAATCAGGAAAATGCTGCATATCCTTCCGGTTTATGCGCCGAACGTGTGGCTATATTTTATGCCAATTCAAAATTTCCGAACATTCCTATCTCTGCAATAGCTATTACAGCACATACAAAATCGGGTTTTATTAAATTACCAATACCACCATGTGGCTCGTGCTTACAAGTAATGCTTGAAAGTGAAAAAAGAGCTAATACATCAATAGAAGTTATCCTTTACGGACAAGAAAAAATTACATTGGCCTACAGTATTAAACAATTTTTACCGGTAAATTTTAATAAAGATATGTTAAAGTAAAATATTAATATGTGGAAAGTATCGTTCTAAAAGCTGCATTTGGTATAACACCATCTTTGTCTTCGGAGTATTCAGGCTTAAGCCCGTTTACAAAATACATTTCAAGGTCGACATTATTTTTAACCTCAACTTTTCCACGGAAAGTACAATCAAAATAATCTTTTATATGCCGATAAGTATCGCCGGAAACATTTACTTTTCCAACTTCACCCGATTGCTCCATACGGCTTGCTTTATTTACTGCATCGCCCCAAATATCGTAAGCAAATTTCTTTTTCCCAATTACACCGGCTATAACCTCTCCTGTATGTATTCCGAGTCTTAATTCCCAGGGTTTTTCATTCTTCTCCAGTTTTTTCACCCTGTTATCATTCATAAATTTCTGAATTTTTAAACCTGCAAGGGTTACATCAATAGGATTACTTCTATTACGTAAGGGCAAACCGCCGGCACACATATATGCATCACCAATGGTTTTAATTTTTTCAATAAAATGATCTTCAATAAGTTCGTCAAACTTTTGAATATAATAATTAAGTTCTTTAATCAGTTCCTGGCTATCCATCGTATTAGTAAGGTGCGAAAAATCTTTAAAATCAGTAAACAATATGGTTACCTGTTTATATTGTTTTGAAAGTGCAAGTCCTTTTTTCTTTAATTGTTCTGCTATTTCGAAAGGCAAAATATTGAGCAACAATTCATCCGACTTCTTTTTCTGCTCTTCAATAAATTCTTTCTGCTTTTCAATTTCTTCGCGTTGTTTTTCTAAAATAAGGTTAGTACTTTCCAAATTTTCAGTAATTGTTAACAAGCTTTCATTTTTTGTTTCAAGGCGCTCTTCAGCTTCTTTCAATTCTGTAATATCAGATTCAATGGCTATGTATTTAATGATCTCATCCTGTTCATTAAAGACAGGCGTTAGTGTGGTTTGTATCCATTTTGCAGCACCTTCTTTTGTATCCCATTCATTTTCATAGGAAACACTATCTCTTTCTTCTTTACATTTATTAATTGCATTAAAAAATTTTGGGTTTTTTTCTTCGCTAAAAAGATCTTTTTCATATTTTTCTTTAAACTCATCAAAAGTATAACCGCACATTTTTTCAAAACCTTCGTTAACCCATTCAATCCAACCCTCGGCATTAATAATAACAACACCAGTGGCTGTTTTTCTGGCAACAATAGATAACTCTCTTAACAATTCGTGTTCTTTATAAATTAAATGTTGAAATTCTCGCCTGCTTTCAGCAGCTTCGATGCGCATCATTAAATCATTTTTTTCCAAAGGCTTATGAATAAAATCAACAATCCCATACTCAAAAACACGATCAAAATTAGTACGAGGGGTATAATCAGTAATTAATAAAACAGGAATATCTTGTGAAAGTTTATTTTGTTTGAGCGACATAATAGCCTCAACACCTTCTTTTACAAGGGTTTTTTGGCTTATAAGAATGATATTAGGTTGTAACTTTAATGCCTTATTGTAAATTTCAGTTTTCGATGCCTTCATCAAACGAAACCGCCCGTTCTCTTCATCCAGTATTTTCTGGACTTTGGCAACAGTTTCCTTATCATCGTCGGCAATCAAAATTTTATACTTCATGTGAATATATACGCTAATAAGTAATTATAGTTAAATAAAAAAACTAAAAAAATAATTTTAAAACTAAAAACCTAGAAATTAATGCTTTTTTTAAACCCAAAAAAAGTACGTTTATCAAATAAAAAAAATATTATTTTATCAGAATAAATTGATAATGCTGTTAAAATCTATATAAAAATACTAAAATTGTATTTTTGGATTAAAAATAAATTAATTTTACCTTTAATAAATTTTTAAATAGTGTATCATATTAAACGGATTATCATTTACATATTATTATTATCCATTATACCCTATTCATATGGTCAGGGAGTACCTGATAATATTAAAGAAGAGATTTCCAGGTATGAAGATCTTATCCGTAAATATCAGGATGAAAATAATAAACAACTTGAACTTGAATACTTAAATAAAGCTGCATTTTTATGCTGGAATAATCAATTATTAACAAAGTCTATAAATTTCTTTGAACAATCTTTAAAGATTAATCAAGAGCTGGATAATAAAAACGGTTTACTTTTGGGGCATAACTACCTGGGAATGTTATATGGCGAAACAGGCCAGCATCAGAAAGCACTCGAACATTATGAACAAAGTATAGAAATAAGTAGGCTGCTAAAAAATAAATCAAGTATAACATCATCATTGATCAATATTGCCCAAACCCAACAATTATTAAACAACTATACTGAATCAAACAATACTGCACTTTCGGGAGTTGAAATAGCCAAAGAAATAAACGAATTGAAATATGTTCGTACTTTTTACGGAATCATTGCCGAAAATTATAAAGAATTGGGCAACTCGGCTAAAAGTATTGAATATTTCGACCTTTTTGCATCGATTGATAAATACTTAAAAAATCAGGAGGTAACCAGTATCAAAAAACAATCGAGCGAAGAGGTTAGTAAAGCACAAGCCGAAAAAAGCAAAACAGAACAAGAGCTTATTAAACAAAGTGGAAAGTTAAAAGAAACTGAAGATTCGCTAGCTGAGATTGAAGCCATTACTCGTGAGCAAAAAATGCTCCTCGAACTTAAAGAGTTGAAAATAAGCGAACAAGAAGCCCAGTTAAAATTCGAAAGGCTGGTTAAAAATATTTTCATTTGGGGTTTTATAGTAATTCTTATCTTTTTACTCGTTCTTATTGCTTTTTACCGAAAAATAAGATTACAAAGAAATCATATCCTACAACAAAGAGATACTCTAGATCTGCAGAACAAAAAAATAAACTCAAGTATTCAGTATGCAAAAAATATCCAAAGAGCTATTTTACCAGTAGATAAAGAATTGAAAAGATTTTTCGAATATTTTATTATTTATCGACCGAAAGATGTTGTTTCAGGAGATTTTTACTGGTATGCAGAAATCAATTCGACCCTTTATATTGCTGTAATTGACTGTACAGGCCACGGAGTACCGGGAGCATTCATGTCAATGATAGGAAACCGCTTATTTAATGAAATAGTTTTGGTTAATAAGATCAACGATCCGGCAACAATTTTAACTATTTTAAATGTTAAAGTTATTGAGGCCTTAAAACAAAAAGAAAGTGATAATAGTGATGGTATGGATGTTTGTTTAATTGCTATAAACAATAAAAATGATCAGAAAAAATTAACATTCAGTGGAGCTAAAAGGCCTTTGCTGGTATACAAAGAAAATACATCAGAATTTATAGAAATAAAAGGAGACAGACATTCAATTGGTGGATTTAAAAAAGATGAAGAATCAAAAATTTTTACCGCACATGAATTAACCATTGAAAAAAATGATATTATTTATCTTTCGTCGGATGGATTAATTGACCAAAATAATGAAAACAGAAAACGATTCGGAAGTAAAAAATTAAAAGAGGTAATTGAAAAAAATATTTCCGAATCGCTTACAATACAGCAGCAAGCTATTGAAAAAGAACTAAACACATTTCAAGGCAATGCAGAACAAAGAGATGACATTACTTTAATAGGTTTTAAAATTTTTTCATAATGATTGACCAGGCTACCATAAATCAGAATTTGTTTAAAAGAACGCTTTTGTCTTACCGTGGGCCATTTTATATTGAATTAATCTCGGTTTTCGGCTCAAACATTAAAAGTTTTTCGAAAAATTACGATAATGCCCGCAGAAAACTTTTTAAAATTTTTATTGAACTTTCTCAAAATGTATCATATTATTCAGAAAGTTTTCATATGGTAAATAGTGTTCAACGAATTGGTTTAGGCGAGTTAGAGTTAAAAGAATATGAATCTTTTTATACTTTTACAACAACAAACAAAGTAAAAAGCTCTGATGCTGAAGTACTTTCAAAACGATGTAAAATGGTAAACCAATCAGATCAATACGAACTTCGCCATTTAAAGCGAGAACAAAGAATGAATTCTCCCGGAGAAAAATTTGGTGCAAGAATTGGCCTGATACAAGCTGTTATGCTATCAAAAAATAAATTAAAATATAAGGTTGAAAAAATTGATGATCAATATTCTTTTTTTTCGATTACAGTAAAAGTTGATAAAAATTAAACATTATAAATTATGGAAAATATTACCTTAAAAAGCTCACCTGATACGCCCTATTTTCCCGAAGTAAATTTTGATGCAGAAACAGGTATTTGTGAGATTTCAGGCGAATCATATATGGAAGAGACTTATAAGTTTTATCTCCCACTTATTAAATGGATTAAAGAATACATTAAGACTAAAAATAATAAGATTGAACTAATTATTAAGTTAATTTATCTTAATACCAGTTCTACAAAATGCATATTAGATATGCTTGAGATTTTAAAAGATTATCAGGATAAAGGAGGTGATGTTAATGTTATTTGGTATTACGATACCGATGATCCTGATATGGTAGATGAAGTGGAAGATTTTGAAGTAGAATCGGGAATAAAGATAGAATTACGTAAATTTGAATAAAATATACATTTAATAAAACCAAAAAAGCAGAGAACCTAAAATTCCCTGCTTTTTTTTGTATAATAGAAACACTAACCCACTTTATTTAATAATTGTTACCCAACCATGCGCGTCTGGTTCATCACCATACTGGATAGCAACCAGTTTATTATAAATTTTTGTTGATACTGGACCGGGTTTACCATCTTTACAAAAAGTATATCGCTTTTCTTTATCAATATCATAAATTTCGCCAATAGGAGAAATAATAGCAGCAGTACCACAAGCACCTACTTCTTCGAAAGTTTCCAATTCATCAATGGCAACCGGACGGCGCTCAACTTTAAGCCCCATATCTTCAGCTAGCTGCATAATACTCATATTGGTAATAGAAGGTAAAATTGACGGAGATTTTGGAGTGATATATGTATGATCTTTGATTCCAAAAAAGTTGGCAGCTCCAATTTCATCAATATATTTTTTTTCTGTAGAATCGAGGTACATTGGCGACCCGTAGCCTGCTTCTTTGGCTTTAATAACCCCGCGTAAACTTGATGCATAATTACCTCCAACTTTAATGTCACCGGTCCCTAAAGGTGCTGCACGATCCGAATCACGAACAACGGCAATTTTCACAGGATTGAATCCCTCTTTAAAATAAGGGCCTACAGGAGTTACAAAAACAGCAAATAAGTATTCGCCGGCAGGTTTAACCCCAATTTCGGCACCGGAACCAATCAACAATGGACGAATGTATAAGGCAGCACCTGTTCCATGAGGTGGGACATACTGCTCATTCATTAATACTGCTTTCGTAATTGCTTCCTTAAAAACTTCTTTTGGCACAGGTTTCATATAAATACCATGTGCCGAACGTTCCATCCGTTTAAAATTTTCTTCCCATCTGAATAATCTGATTTTTCCATCTTTACCACGATAAGCTTTCATACCTTCAAAAGCTTGTTGTCCATAATGTAAAGCGGTTGCTGAAATATGCAAATTCAAATATTCAGAAGACGAAATTTCCAATTCGCCCCATTTACCATCGCGGTAATAACATCTGATATTATAATCGGTTTTACGATAACCAAAAGGTAGTTTACTCCATTCTAAATTTAACATAACAATTTGTTTTTAAT
The DNA here is from genome assembly GCA_964606845.1 of uncultured Bacteroidales bacterium. GTDB lineage: Bacteria > Bacteroidota > Bacteroidia > Bacteroidales > UBA12077 > UBA12077. The sequence continues at coordinate 6,296 of CAZSIC010000047.1, read as the reverse complement.
GAATAATAAATTGCATTTCAAAGATACCAAAAATTGAAATTTATAACAGGAAAAAATTCCTATTACACAACATATCTTTTATCAATATATTGATTATGATACAGTTGCAAAAAAAACAGGCCAAAACAATGATTGATTCGGCCTGCAAAAAATCAATTAATTCAATGTTCTTAATTAATTCCTAAATTATTTAATAAAGCATCAATCTTAGGTTCACGACCACGGAAAACTACATACATTTCCATGGCATCTTTGATACCATTTTTAGCTAATACATTTTCTCTGAACGATTGTGCAGTTGCCTGATCAAATAAACTTGTTTCTTTAAATGCTTCAAAAGCATCATTATCTAAAACACTTGCCCAGGTATATGAATAATATCCTGCATCATATCCTCCCATAATATGATTAAAATAAGTACTTCTATAGCGTGAATAAATTTCAGGAATTAATCCAATGCTGTTCAAATATTCTTTTTCAAATTCCATTACATTTAAATCAGGGTTTTCTTCGCCCATCATGTGAAATTTCATGTCAAGCAACGATGCTGCTAAAACTTCAGTTAATGCAAATCCCTGGTTAAAATTGGCACTGGCATGTAATTTTTCTATTAATTCGTCTGGAATTACTTCTCCTGTTTTATAATGCTTAGCATACATTTTTAGCACATCTTTTTCAAAAGCCCAGTGCTCCATAATTTGCGATGGCAATTCAACAAAATCCCAGGCAATATTACCAGCAGTATAAGAAGTTTCTGAAAATAAACCATCTAATCCATGGCCAAATTCGTGGAACATGGTTGAAACTTCATCAGCACTTAATAGCGCCGGAGAATCTCCACTTGGGCGGGTAAAATTACATACATTCGTAACCAGTGGTGTAACTTCTTTACCATCTTTTGTAAAATAATGATCACGGAATCCACCACACCATGCTCCACCTCGCTTGCTTGCACGTGGATGCATGTCCATAAAAAATAATCCGATATGCGAACCATCAGCTTCTTTTACTTCGTAAACTGTTGTTTCAGGATGTGGAACAGGTATTCCATCTATTTGAGTAAATGTAATTCCATATAATTTATTGGCTACATCAAAAATTCCCTGGCGTACATTTTCCAATTCAAAATAAGGCCTTACTTCACTTTCGTCTAAATCGTATTTTTCTTTACGCAATTTCTCTGTATAATAAAACCAGTCGTGTGGTGCCAATTTAAAATCACCGCCTTCTTTATCAATCATGGCTTGTAAGGCAGCTCTCTCTTCTTTTACCTTAGGCAAAATACCTTCCCATAACTGATTTAACAGATTGAAAACATTTTCAGGATTTTGTGCCATCCGGTTTTCTGTTCTGATGGAGGCATGGTTATCGTAACCTAATAATTTGGCACGCGTTACTCTTAAGTTAAGTATTTCTGCTAAATTATCTTTGTTATCTATTTCATCATCATGATTACCCTGATTAACATAAGCATCGTAAATTTCTTTTCTTAATTCACGATTATCAGCATATTGTAAGAAAGGAATCATACTTGGTTTTTGAATGGTAAATACCCATTTTCCTTCCATTCCTTCCTGGGCAGAAGTTTCAGCAGCAGCATCAATAGATGCCTGTGGAAGACCTGAAAGATCCTCCTCATTATCAATTACCAGTTTAAAATTGTTTACTTCAGCTAAAATATTTTGGCTGTACTGTAGTGTTAAACTTGATAACTCCTGATTAATTTTCTTTAATTCTTCCTTTTTATCTTCGGGCAAAGCAGCACCACTCTGAACAAAACTTTTATATCCACTTTCTAATAAAAAGAGTTGTTCATCATTCAGATCAAATTTTTCTTTATTATCATGTACTGCTTTGTACCTCTCAAAATATCTTGGATCAAGTCTAATCTCATCATAGTGAGCAGACATTTTAGGATAAATCTCCTGAGCAAGCTGTTGTATTTCATCTGAAATGTTCACACTATTGAATGAACCAAAAACAGTACTTACCCTACTTAACAATTCTCCTGAATAATAAGAAGCTTCTACAGTATTCTCATATGTTGGTTCTTCAGGATTGGTAAAAATTGCTTCCATTTCATCTTTATGCTCTTTCATAGCTACTTCAAAAGCCGGAGCAAAATGCTCAATTTCAACTTGTTCGAACGGAGGTACACCATAAGGTGTATCCCATTCACTTAATAAAGGATTTGATTCCTTTTTACTACAGGATACCATAAATATCCCGATTACTAAAATGCTTAAAAAAAGTTTTTTCACAATATTTTGTTTTAATGGTTAATATTTCTGTTAATTCAATCACTTAAATTCGACAAACATCGATAAAAATAGTTTAAGTGAAGCGGTATAAAAATAAAAATATTTAGCAAATTTTAATATTAAACTTTGAAATATAATTTAACATAAAAAATTCATGAATTTTTCACTTCACCCACAAAATTGTGGTTAAAGCCAAACCGCAATAAGCGGTTCGAGGGTTAATCCTTGTAATTAATTTATTTGATTATAAAATTTATGACTTTTTTAAAAACTGAAAGGAGTAATTAATCAGGTTAAATCATTGCTAACCTTTCATTTTTTTATTTAATTTATGCAACATATAACTAAAAAATAGAAGAAATGAGTAACAACCGCCGCAATTTCATCAAAAAAATTACGTTAGGTAGCGGATTAATTGCTACTGGATTATCAACTGCCTGTAGCATTTCAGACAAAGAAAATAGCATTTTAAAAAGAAAAAATTATCACCAAAAATTCAATATGTGTGGTTACCGTGCACCAAAACTGGAAAAAGTAAGGGTTGGATTTATTGGGCTGGGCATGCGCGGACCAGGGGCTGTTATTAGAATGTTGCACATCGAAGGTGTTGAAATTGCAGCACTTTGCGACAAATATTCCGACCGCGTTGATACAACTCAAAAAATCTTAACTGAAAGAGGATTGCCAAAGGCTAAATCATTCAGTGGATCAGAAGAAGCATGGAAAAAACTTTGCGACGATCCGGATATTGACCTGGTGTATATATGTACTCCCTGGGATACACACACTCCTATGGCTGTTTATGCCATGGAGAATGATAAACATGTGGGTGTAGAAGTACCAGCAGCTAAAACAATTGACGAATGCTGGCAATTGGTAGAAACATCAGAAAGAACAAAAAAACACTGCATGATGCTCGAAAATTGCTGCTACGACTTTTTTGAGTTACTTACACTGAATATGGCCCGTAATGGATTTTTTGGAGAAATTGTACATGGCGAGGGAGCTTATATCCACGATTTAAGATTCTTAAATTTTGATAAAGATGGTTATGCTGATATGTGGCGCTTGAAAGAAAATACCCGTAACGGGAACCTTTATCCAACGCACGGATTAGGGCCTATTTGCCAAATCATGGATATCAACCGTGGAGACAAAATGGAATACTTAACTTCCATGTCAAGCAATGATTTTCAGATGCAAAAAATAGCCAATGAGCTTGCGCTTGAGGATCCATTTTTTGAGCCATTTGCAGGCAAAGATTACCGTGGAAATATGAATACAACTACCATAAAAACCTATAAAGGCCGTACCATCATGATACAGCATGATGTAACCTCGCCCCGCCCCTACTCCCGAATTCATTTGGTAAGCGGAACCAAAGGCATGGCCAGAAAATGGCCTTATCCACCTAAAATTGCAAGGGGACATCAATGGCTCAAAGAAAAGGAAATAGAAGAATTAGAAAAAAAATATACACCCGAAATTGTTAAAGTAGTTGGAGAAATGGCTAAAAAAATTGGAGGGCATGGCGGTATGGATTTTATGATGGACTGGCGGTTAATCGATTGTTTACGTAACGGGCTTCCTCTCGATCAAGATGTTTACGATGCAGCACTATGGAGTGCTATTGCACCACTCAGCGAATGGTCTGTTGCTAACCGTTCTAATAGCATTGATGTTCCTGATTTTACAAACGGTGCCTGGAAAAAGAATACTCCGGTTGACATATCTCTTGCTGAAGGAGGAATCACCGGAGTTAAAAATTTACAAAAAGAATCTAAAAAAGTACAACTGGAAATTTAAATTAAACCAGTTGAATTTTAGGAAATATTGCGGGAATATTTATTTCTTCAGGGATTACCCTGGTACCTGAAAAGTTACGTAAGTATTCCGTGTATTTAATTTTATAATAATCAATTTTTAAATCAAAAACAACTTCTAAAACACTCTGCATTTTTGTTGCTATATAAGCTTTTGTTCCGGCAAAAGCGAATCCTTCATCCATATTACCTTTTGCGGCATTATGCAATGCTTGTGCTATACAATAAGGAACATTTTTAGAATCACATGATTTTAGACATTTCCAATAGCATTTAAAAGGCTTTGTTCTTCCGGAATTAACCTGATCAACAAATTTATTACGTATGGCACGCCCGGGAAGCCCAACAGGGCTATCAATTAAAGTAATATCTTTTTCTTCGCTATTGATATACATTTCTTTAAACTTAACTGAGGCATCACACTCGTGAGTAGTAACAAAACGGCTACCCATTTTCACCCCTTTGGCACCTTTTTGCATGATTTGGTATATATCTTTCCCATCATATATTCCTCCGCCAGCAATAACCGGAATATCTTTATTAAAAGATTTTTCAAAAACTTTCAATTCCTCAACAGTATCTTCAACAATAGATTCTAATGATTCAGAATGATTCATCAAGTCGTTCTTTTTAAAACCCAAATGCCCTCCGGCTAAAGGGCCTTCAACAATTACCGCATCCGGTACATGATTAAAATTCTTTGCCCATGATGAAAAAATCAGCCTGGCAGCTTTTGCAGATGACACTTTGGGTATAAATTTAGTTTTGATATTTTCAAAACCTTTATCTAAAACATATGTTGGCATTTTTAAAGGCAGCCCTGCTCCCAAAATCATCACATCAATACCCTCTTCAATCGAAACCGTAAGTAAATCTTCATAATCGGTAACAGCAACCATCAAATTTACACCTAAAATACCTTTAGTCTTACTCCTGGCTTTTCTTATTTCTTTTTTTAACGCTCTTTTATTGGCTTCGCGATAATTTTTCATATAATCGGGTTCTGTCATTCCAATAGCTACAGCTGAAATAACACCTATTCCCCCAGCATTTGCTACAGCTGATGCTAATCCTGATAATGATATGGCAACACCCATCCCTCCCTGAATAATTGGCAGTCTTGCTCTTAAATTCCCTATCTGTAAAGGATTCATAATAATAAAAATTAAATGTTATTAAAAAAATTTCTGAGCAAATCTATCGGGAAAATTTATTATCAAAAAATAAAAGGGATGACCCAATAAAAAAAGGGTTGAATGAATCCTTTTAGGGACGAAAAATTAAAATACAGGGACGAACGAAGCAATTAGTAGCGGTGAAATTAAACAAGCTGTTTAAGTTTGTGGGCAAAATTCTTTGAAACAGGTACCGTGAAATCAATATTTTCAAAATATATTTTATATCCCTGGACATTCCCTTCAATTTTATCTATATAATGAGTATTAATCATAAAAGAACGATGACATTTAAAAATAAAATCATAGTCTTTTAATAACTCTTCAGCATTTTTTAAGCTGGCACGTATCATTTGGGATTTAATTCTTCCGCCTTCATTCCAAAAAACTTCAATATAATTGTTGGCAGCTCTTATCAATACTAATAAATTTACTTTAATGGATAAATTGTCTTTTGCATATTCTGACTGAAAGTGTACCAGTTTATTATCGATTGATTTATTTTCTTCGAGCTTTTTATTAATACGTTCGGCTAACTTTAGGTTGGAACGTAACATTCTGTTTCGGTTTACAATAATTAATCCAGTGATTGGAATAATGGCAATAACAATAAGGCCGAGAACCATTCTATAATCAACAGCAAAGATTCCTAACAATTTATAATAAACATAATAACCAACAGAAATGGTTGATAATATCCAAAGGTTCCACAAAATCTCCTTTTTAATATTCCAAACCCTTTTAATAAAAATGACAGGGAACAAACTGGGTAAAATCAGTAAATTTAAACTTAACGAAAGAAATGTAATTGCAGCCAGACCGGATACCACATAAAGTTTTTCTTTATCATCCATTAAACTAACATCAAGTGGTTGAAAAAGGTATAAAAATCCTAAAACACCAATGCTTATAAAAAATATCAACTTACTGTTATATTTTAAATCATCGTTAAATGGATAGGGTTTATTTAAAAAATCAAACATTACAAATAATTATTCTCCGCAAAATTATCCTATGTATGACGATTTATTGTGGTT
>CAZSIC010000046.1:2558-25024 GCA_964606845.1 uncultured Bacteroidales bacterium | reverse complement strand
TAGCCTATCTTGAGTGGGCTGAAAAGGTGGTTGCCGGAGCCCGTGGGCTAAATCCGCAGCTGGACCGTATGTTCGATGAGGTATATGCGGAAGTTTACCAGCACTTAAAGGAGTTGGTTTAAATTACTATTCAGCTTTTTACATTCTATTAACACCACAACCCGTAACTGAATAAGAATGATTATCTTAGTTTTTTAATCCTTCTATCTCCTGTGGTGAATATACTAGAGTATTTCCAACTATTCATGACATTTACCCTTGCAACCAAAGCTTTGAGAAAGTGTATATCTATTAAAAATTTAATAAACTTTACAAAAGAGTAATTTTCGCTTTGCCTGAATTCTCAGCCAGGCGAGAAATTATAGGTTAACATAAATTATCAAAAAACAACATAGAATTTTTTTATCTTGCTGGGTATTCCATTGATCCTGTTTATCCCATGGGTAGCCATGCAATTTACCACCGAAATAAATTGGACACTTTCAGATTTTATCATTGCCGGAGCTTTATTGCTTAGTACCGGAATTCTTTGTGAAATTGCCATTCAAAAAATTAAAAATCTAAGATTGCGAGTGGCAGTATGTGGAATTGTTTTGCTCCTTTTTCTTTTGATTTGGGCAGAACTTGCTGTTGGTATTTTTTAATATATTTTCAAAAGCTCCGAAGTTTTCAAAAAACCTGGAGCTTTGTTTTATATTTTTTTCTTAATATTCCTTGGCAAAAACCCTCACAATAATATACAGAATAATAATTCCTGCAGGGAATAAAAACCATGAGGAGATACCAAAGGCAGAAGGAATGGTTCCCACAAAAATGGCTACGCCACCCACCGTTAAAGCATAAGGCAATTGCGTCCGTACATGGTCGATATGGTTACACGAGCTGGCCAGCGAGCTCAGTATCGTAGTATCGGAAATGGGTGAACAATGGTCGCCCAACACCGAACCGGCAAGTACCGCTGAAACTACATTGTGGAAAATATCCAGTGAACCACCATGTTCCAACCCGTAATTTTGAGCAATTAACCACGAGGCCGGTAAAATTAACGGGTATAAAATAGCCATGGTCCCCCACGATGATCCGGTTGAAAAAGCAACTAACGCAGCCAATATAAAGGTGAGGGCAGGAATAAATTGAGGGGAAATGTTGATACTTACCAATGTTTGAGAAATAAAAGCTGCAGTATGCAGGTGTTTGGTTACCAGGGCAATTGACCATGCTAAAATCAGGATAACAATTGCGGTTAGCATGGTACGGAAACCATTAATCATACTGTCAACGGTATTCTTCAGGTTTAGAATCTTTTGTGAAAGGGTTAATAAAATAGCCATCAGTACTCCGCACATCGACGACCAGAGCAAAGACTTATAGGAGTCGCTGTTACCTATTATCACCGAAAGTTTTTTAGAAAAACCGATGGCATCATCGTTCCACACTTCCTGATTCCATCCGGTATACAGCAGGCCGGCAAAAGTCCCGAATATTACGATAAATACAGGTATTGCAGCATTATACCACCGCGGTTTGATATGCTCGGGCACTTCCAGCTCATTGAGCTGGTTGGAGAAAGTGGTATTGTCGTCATCCACATATTTTGCTGTGGATGTCCGTGCTTTTTTCTCGGCATTAAACATGGGCCCGAAATCAACCTGTTTGCGTATTAAGATCAGGATAAAAATTAAAGCAAAAATCGGGTAAAATGAGTAGGCCAGCGAATTGATAAATACATTATACGGGCTTTCGTCAATGCCAATGGTTGCTATTCCATCTTGAATATAACTTAGCTCAGCGCCGATCCAGGTAGTAACAAAAGCAACAGCAGCAATAGGTGCTGCAGTAGAATCCACTATATAAGCCAGTTTTTCTCTCGAAATTTTGAGGCGGTCGGTAACCGGGCGCATGGTATTCCCAACAACCAGCGTATTGGCATAATCGTCGAAAAAGATGGCAATTCCCAACAGCCAGGTAACAAACTGGCCTGAACGCGGGCTATTGGCATATCTGGATAGAATATTTACAATTCCTTTCATCCCACCATTGCGGGTAATAATATTAACCATGGCACCTATGAGCATCGAAAAAATAATAATAGCCATATGTCCTCCTTCTGTGAGCGCTTCTAAAATGTAGGTGTCGACAATGGCAAAAATGCCTTTGAAAATAGCAGGAATCAATGATACATCCTGATACCAAAACATGGTAGTGGTTCCAACCAGTATACCGATAAATAATGCTGTAAAAACCTCTTTAAAAATGAGTGCAAACAAGATGGCAATCAATGGCGGAATAATGGAAAACCACAATGGAATAGGGGTTACTTTTTTGGTAAAAGTGTATTCTGAAACTTGGATTTTAAAGGTTTGTTTTTTTGTAAACTTGTATTTTAAAGTTGCTGTTCCCTTTACTATTCTTACAACTACTGGTTCACCATTAATATATATTGTTACAGGGTAACCTTCGAAAGTTTTCCTGAAATCTGGATTTTTGAAATGAATTTTAATATTGGTTTCGATATTTTTTACAATAATATCTGTCATTTCAATACTTACATCCTCCTGTTGCAGTTGAGGATCTCTCAAGTCAATTTGATCATCGGCAAATGAAGGAATCATGAAAATTAGTAAAAAACAGAGGGTCGATAGGTTTTTTTGTAAAAAGCGGTTCATTAGCAACTTTTTTAGGTGAAAAAACATCTCTAAAATAGATAAAAATTTGGTATCAACACATTTTTGGACGATGAACTTAGGGTTTAGTTTAACTTTTTAATCTTATATATGTTAATCATACGATAAAGGATTTATAAGATGAATTTTAAATTGTTTGATTATTAGAATGTTAATTATTGTTAAAAAGTGTTGAATTATTTTTGAAGATTGCAAAAATTTAATTAATTTGTAAATTTAGCTTAAGCTATTTGCCTATGGGAATGTATCTTGATTTTGATTTTTTAAACATCGAACACGAAAATTTAGCGCCTAAGCAGGGTAGGATTTTAATTTCCGAACCATTGCTTTCGGATACTTATTTTAAGCGTTCGGTGGTTTTTATAACCGAACATTCTGAACATGGTTCGGTGGGTTTTGTATTAAATAAACCCATTGATTTGCCTGTAAATGAAATTCTTTCCGATTTTCCTCATTTTAAAACCAAAGTATATGTTGGTGGCCCTGTGGGTAAAGATACAGTTCATTTTTTACATACGTTAGGCGAACTTATTCCTAACTCGGTTCATGTAATTGAAAATATTTATTGGGGTGGCGATTTCGATAGTTTAAAAGGATTGATTAAAGAAGGAACGGTAAAACCTTCGCAGGTACGTTTCTTTTTGGGATACTCAGGATGGCGTCCACAACAATTAGAAGAAGAAATTGCCGAAAATGCATGGTTGGTAACCGAAGTAAAAGCATCCAAAGTTATGTCGGCCGGTAAAAATATATGGAAAAAGACATTGAACGATCTGGGTAAAAAATATAAAATTTGGGCTAACTTCCCCGAAAATCCGGCAATGAACTAATTGTTTTTAAGTATTAAAAGCAAATTTATTTAATTCGTCCATGAGCAGCTTTGCTGTATGATTAAAATATCTGCGTTCTTTATAACCCAATACCCATCGAATTCCTGAAATACTATTGGTTAAAAATACTTCGTCGGCTTGCAGTAAATCTTGCTCATCGCAAGAATGATTATTAACAATTTTAAAGTTCAGCGAATCGGCAATTTTTAGAATTTGCTTGCGCATAATACCGGCTACCGGCCCGTCGTTCAAAGGAGGAGTGAGCAGAATATTATCTTTCACCAAAAAAAGGTTTGAGCTTATTCCTTCCACCAATCGGTTGTCTTCGTTGATTAAAATGCAATCGTCGAAATGATTTTGTCGGGCATATAAACCGGCCTGAATATAAATCAGTGCATTGGCTGATTTTAGATTTGACAGCTTATTGGCCGGTTTTTTAATCTGGTCAAATAACCCAATCGAAAATCCTTTAGCGTTTAGCTGGTATTGCTCATTTTCTGTAAACTCAGTTTCTACAAGATAAGATATAGAATTATCGAGTGGGGTATATTTACCACCTTCATTTCTAAAAACCGTTAACCGGATTCTTACCCCCTGGTATAGTTTATTTTTGTGAAAAAGTTTGATGATTTCTTTTTCTAAAGAATTATTTTCAATGTTTAAAGGGATTTCCATACCCAGGGTTTTCATGCCAAATCGCAAACGCATCATATGGTCGGTAAAAAATTGTATTTGCGTACCATTGGCATGCATGGTTTCAAAAAGGGCATCGCCATAACAGAAAGCTCTGTTTTTGTAGCTCAAACCAAAATCTTCTTTACGATGATAATTTCCGTTGAATAATATGAATGTATTTACCGGCATGACATCAGGTTTATTAATTTTTTTTAATGACTGTTGTAATCGGTAAATTACTGATAAATTAAGTTGATTTCCGATAATTCTTGCCCAATTTGATGAATACCCATCAGGATTTTCTCTGTTTGTTTTTCTGAAGGCTTCTTATGTCCCTGGACATATTGTGATAGTAGGGTTGGATTCATCCCAATCTTTTTAGCAAGAAATCTTGAATTTAATACTTTATAGTATTGAAAAAATTGTTTGAAGTCAATTTCAAATTTTATATTTTCATGAGTAAGTTTTAAACTTTGTTCTTCAAAATACAAACTACATGCATCAAATGCATTATTAATCAGTTCCGGAATAGTTTTTCCCGTTGTATATATCGGGTAATTTTCTGCATATGCAGAGAACCCTGTATCAGTCTTTTCAACGATCAATGTAATTTTTTTCTTTGTCATTTTCATAGTTATATTATTTTAGTCCGGCATCTTTCTTGATTTTATTTTCTAATCCTTTACCAAGCTATTGGCTACCATGATTGGGAAATATTACGATTCCAGATTTTAAATCATGTTTTAATTTTACATGTGATCCTTTTTGTGAAACCGGATACCAACCCTCTTTAATTAAAAGCCTGTATAGATCAGAACATTTCATTTTTTCAACTAATCAATTATACGACAAAGGTAAATAAAAGTTTACTTTTCATAATTATTTTTAACGTAAAAGTTCTTATTGGATATTGGGTATTATTATTTTATCTACATATTTTTCAATATTCTCGTTAGGTTCAATCTTAATGGTATTCAAACCAACTTTTTCGGCAGCTGTGATATCTCTTTCGCTGTCGCCAATCATATACGACTGGTAGGTATCAATATCGAAACGGGCAATAGATTTCTCCAGCATCAAACTTTTGGGCTTGCGGCATAAACAATTTTCAAAAGCTGCATGATGTGGACAATAATAAATTTCTGTTAATAGTATTTCGTGCTTCTTTAATTCGTTAATAAGATATTGATGTACTTTTTCGACCTGCTCTTTGGAATAGAGTTCTTTTGAAATCCCACCCTGATTACTAACAATAATTAATAAAAAACCATGATCCTGTAATTTTTTTAGCGATGTAATAATTCCTTCGTTAATTGCAAAATCTTTTTTTAGATAAGTATATTCGCCACGTTCGAAATTAATTACTCCGTCTCTGTCGAAAAATACAAACTTGTTCATATCCAGTTAAAAATTAAAAAGTTGATTTAAAAATATATGAATTAAAGAAGGGTCTAAAAATAGCGGGAAAATAAAACCAACTACAGCACCAATAAAGTGGGCATCATGATTGATGTTATCACCGCCTTTTTTACTCATGTAATGCGAATAGCCCAGGTAAAGAACGCCAAAAACAATTCCCGGTATTGGAATTACAGCATATAAATAAAGCCTTGCCAGAGGTTGAAAAAATATACTGGTAAAAATTATGGCAGAAACTGCTCCGGAAGCTCCAACCGAATTGTACCATGGGTTATCTTTTTGCTTAAAAACAGTAGTTAAGGTTGCAGCAATCATACTTATAAAGTAAAGCAGCAAAAAGACAAAAACCGGCGATTTAATCACTCCGTTGGCAGCCAGTTGCTTAAAAATATTTTCTACTGCGCTACCAAACGAAAGTAAAACAATCATGTTAATGATTAAATGCACCCAGTCGGCATGCAAAAAGCCATGCGATATAAGTCTGTACCACTCTTTCTTATGGTATACCTTGTAAGGATTTAGCTGTAGTTTATCAAAAAGCTTTTGGTTACCAAAAGCTGCAATGGATATCAACGATGTTATGATAATGATGAAAATAGTCATGTTGTATATTTTAGTGTAATATTTTGTATACCAGTTCTTTTAATAATTCACCGTGTGAGGTGCTTACATTATTATAACCTTTCGAGCGTAAATCGTAGGTTCTAAGCATCTCAATTATTTCAACTGTTTTTTTGGGATTAAATTGCCTGGCGGCAGTTTCATAATCGCCAACAAAATATGGATTTATTTTTAAAGTGGCTGCAACACTGCGCCGGTCTTTTTTATTATGAATAAAATGATAAGCCAGCACTTTACTATAAAACATATACAATGTAGTTAGTGTAAGAGTTATAGGATTATCTTTCGGGTTGTGTGCAAAATAGTTTACAATGCGGTTTGCTTTTAAAACATTTTTTTGGGTTAATGCTTTGTGCAACTCAAAATTGTTATAATCTTTACTTATACCAATATTGCGTTCAATGTGCGAGCTATTTATTTTTACTTCATTTTCGGGTAAAGTAATAATGAGCTTATCTAACTCATTGGAAATTTTGCTTAAATCGTTACCCAAATATTCGTTAAGCAGCATTCCGGCATTGGGGTCAATTTGTTTGTTTTTGGTTTTTACATAATTATTAATCCAAACCGGAATTTCATTATCGTAAAGTTTTCGCGATTCGAAAGCTACAGCATTTTCCTGGATTACTTTGTAAAGTTTTTTTCGTTTATCAAATGTTTTGTACTTGTAATTAATAACAAGGATTGTTGATTTTAATGGACTTGATGCATAATGAATTAAAGGGTCAATATCTTTAATATTCTGGGCTTCTTTTACAATAACAACCTGATGGTTTGCCATCATCGGAAATCTTTTGGCTGCATTAATTACTGTATGAATATCCGTATCTTTTCCATATAAAATGGTTAGATTAAATGATTTTTCGCTTTCTGAAAGGACATTATTCTGGATATATTTTGTAATTAAATCGATAAAATAAGGTTCATCGCCAAAAAGAAAATAAATGGGTTTATAGATTTTATTTCTTAAATCAGTAATTATTTGTTCATATTTCATACCAAAATCCTTTTATCCATTTTTTTAGAATCGAAGATGTTTAACCGATTCTCCATTGTTTTTTATTTCTTTCAGTGCATCTATTCCTACCCTTACATGGTCATCTACAAATTTTTTGGTAACCAGTTTGTCGCTTTTACTTGTTTTTACACCGGTAGAGATCATAGGTTGGTCTGTTACCATAAGCAAAGTGCCTGAAGGTATTTCGTTGGCAAATCCCACAATAAAAATGGTTGCAGTTTCCATATCAATCGCTATGGTTCGTGTTTTTTGCAAATACTTTTTAAATCTGCTGTCGTATTCCCAAACCCTTTTATTGGTAGTATATACCGTTCCGGTGTAATAATCGCGTTTGATTTCGCGAATAGAACTCGATACTGCCATTTGTAATTTAAAAGCTGGCAGTGCAGGAATTTCCGGAGGTAAATAATCGTCGGAAGTACCTTCACTTCGTATAGCTGCAATGGGTAAAATAAAATCGCCCAGGTTATTTTTCTTTTTTAATCCGCCGCATTTGCCCAGAAATAAAGCTGCTTTGGGTTCAATAGCACTTAATAAATCCATAATGGTAGCTGCATTTGCACTTCCCATTCCAAAATTTATCATGGTAATCCCGTCGGCTGTTGCACATGGCATGTTGGCAGAAACATCCTTAATGGGCACTTTATGCCACTCGGCAAATAAATCAAGATAATGGCTAAAATTGGTTAAAAGAATATAATCTCCAAATTCGTCTAAAGGACATCCTGTATATCTCGGGAGCCAGTCTTTTACAATTTCATCTTTCGTTTTCATATCATCAGGTATTATTTTTTTTTCTCTTAAAAAAGCATGATATTTCGGTAAATTTATTTCCAATTTTTGATTAGCATGGAGAGGCTAAATTTACCAACTTATTCGTTTAATATAAAATTTAAAGAACAAAGAAAATATATTTTTGATTTTATTCGAAAGAAATTTGTTTTATTAACTCCAGAAGAGTGGGTTCGGCAAAATTTTCTAAAATTTCTTGTAGAAGAAAAAAAATATCCTGCCTCGTTAATTGCTGTTGAAAAGGAGTTTAAGCTAAACACTTTATCGAAAAGAAGCGATGCACTTGTTTATAACCGTTCGGGACAACCTTTTTTGATTATTGAATGCAAAGCAACAACGGTTAAAATTGATCAAAAGGTTTTTGATCAGATTGCACGGTATAATATGAAGTTAAATGTTGAATTATTAGTTGTTACCAATGGGTTAGAACATTATTGTTGCAAAATTGATATTGAAAATCAGAGATATTATTTTTTAAAAGATATTCCGGAGTTTATCAGTTGATACATTAATTCATCTTTCCATCCTTCGGAAGTTAATATCCAGTCTTTTTTAACACCAATTAATTTAAATCCTTTATTTTCGAAAAGTTTGATGCTTGAAGTATTTTCGCAGGATATATTACAAAAAAGCTGATGAAGCTGTAATACTGTAAAACAGTATTTAATTAAAACATCTAATGCATCGGAGGCATAACCTCGCTGGCGGTCTTGTTTATTAGCAATTAATATGCCTACACCGGCACGTTTATGAAAAGGGTCAAATTCAAACAAATCAATTGTGCCAATCGTTTGTGCTGGTTTTTGATCCTTTTTTTCAATCATCAGGCGTAATTGTTTGGCCTGGAAAATATCTAAATGGGCATTGTCAATAAATTGTTTGATGATAGCTTTAGAGAAGGGTGTGATAGTATTACTTATTTGCCAAACGGATGTATCATTTTCCCATTGATAGATTAAATCAATATCATTGGGTTCAATGGCCCTTAATTGAGTAATTTTACCATTTAAGCTATTCAACTTTTAGCTGATTTAGATTTGCAATAAAGGCATCGGGATAACCTTTTTCAATGACCTCATTGAGTTGGTTTTTGGCTTCTTTAAATGAATTAAATTCACCAAAAAAATACCGGTAATATCCATCCATACATTTAATCTCTTTTACATTTAAAGGTTCAAATGTTTTTAAGTCAATCGGATTTTTCATGGCTTTTAGCTGTATTCCGTAAAGAGGAGTATTGCTTTTTAGTTCCATTACTTCCGAATATTTTTTATTTTTATTGATTAGTTTTTCAAGGTCATAGTTCGATATAATTTCAGCATCGTCGAAACCTAATTCGAGTAGGGTGTTAAATATTTTAATTAATTCTGACTTTTCTTTTGAATGCCCTAACGTATAAATATACTCCGTATTTTTATACTCTTTTACAGGATATGATTGTAAGGCTTCGTATTGATTAAAATAATCATCAGGCAGTTTTTCTTTTTGTTTTAAAACAAAGATGCAGTAGGACAGGTTTCTGTGCTTAAGGTTTTCGGGAATATTAACATCATCTTTGATAATTAATTTTTTATCCGATTTAAGAATTTTCATTTCTACACGCCGGTTATACTTTCTTCCTTCGGGGTTATCAGAACCGTCTTCGTTTGTATTAATGGCAATAGGCTCATCTTTCCCTGCGCCTTTTGCAACAAATCGTTTTTGTTCAATCCCTTTTGTGGTTAAATAATCGATAACAGCCCGGGCTCTTTTGATTGAAAGTTTTTTATTATATTGTGCCGAGCCAATGGCGTCGGTATGTCCAATAACTTCGATATACAAACTTGGGTATTTTACCATGAGATTATAAAGACGTTCCAGTTCTATTTTAGCCTCTTTGGTTAACTTGAAATCATCAAAATCAAAAAATACACTTTTTATGGTAAGGTATTCGCCTGTAGTTACCGCAAGAGGTACTAATTCAACATTAAAGGTTAAATCGTCACGCGAATAGTCTTCAGGAATATAGATTGTTTTTATTTTTTGCCTGTATTCGTTGCTTTTAAAAATAAATTTATAAGTACCAGGTTTTAATTCAATACTGAATTTGCCTGTTTCTTCTTCCAGAAATAATGTATCAATTACATCAGCAATGGAAGAATCCATAACATGAATTCTAAAATCTTTTTTATTAAAATCGGTCTGATTATCTTGCAGTGCAACCTGTCCTTTTACATTTATAAGAAACGGATGGTCAGGTGAAAAGATTTCCATCCGAATAATATCTTCCTGGCCATAACCTTCGTCGTCGAATAAGGACACATAGGCATAGTTTCTTTGTTTTACGGGGAAGAAAAATAAATCATCATCGGTTGTGTTTATAGGATATCCGATGTTTACGGGAGTTGACCACTCATTATCTCCAACTTTGTTGGAATAAAAAATATCGAAACCACCCATGTTGTAATGTCCCTGTGAGCTGAAATACAGTGTTTTTCCATCCTCAGAAATGGTAGGTGTTTCTTCATTAAATGGCGTGTTTATTTCGGGGCCGAGGTTAACAGCTTCGCCCCAGGATTGAGTTCTTTCGTTATAATCCGACCGGTAAATATCAAGTCCGCCAAATCCGCCTTTACGGTCGCTAACAAAATATAATGTTTTACCATCGGGCGAGAGGCATGCATTAGTTTCCCAGTTTCTTGAGTTAATGTTTTTGTTTAGCTTTTTAGGAACTTGCCAGGAGTTATTTTCAAATTTGCTGATATAAAGATCGCCACTATAATTTTCATTTTTAAAAAGGATCAGTGTTTTCCCATCATGAGAAAGAAATGACGGGTAAAATTCTCCGTCGGATTTAATTACAGGTGATAAATTTTCAGGCTCCTGCCATTGCCCACTAACCTTTTTTGAAAAATAAACGGCATCGTAGAATTGTAGTCGGGTTGTGTAAAGTAAAACATCTTCATTGGCTGAAACAACCGGCCTTACATTTGGAAATTTATCGTTCACCGGTTCTCCCAGATTATCTTTTCTAATCCGTACCGGATTATTCATTAATTCTTTTGCATTATGGCATGTTTGTATCTGCTGTTCTACATAATCGATATTGTAAATATCATCAACCTCCAATGATGATTTAAACATTTCGTAATATTCAATGGCTTTGTCTAATTTATTATTTATTTGATATGCTTTACCCAGGTAAAACAGTGTTTGTTCTGGTGCAGTTGTTTCTTTAAAAGAACCTTCCTTAAATTTAGGTGAAATATTTTCGCTGGCTTTTTCAAGGTAAGGAATAGCCTTTTCTTTTAATCCGGGAATATTTAAATAACACTCGCCAATCCGGTAATTGACATAGGCATCATGTTTTCCGCTGTTATACAGCTTTTGATAAAGAGGTAATGCTTCTTTATAATCTTCATAAAGGATATAATATTCTGCATCCATGAAGATTTCTTTAGGATCGGTATTTTCCTGGGCATAAAAATTAAATGATACCAGGAAAAGTGTAGTAAACAGGATAATTTTTCTCATAGGTATAATTATTGAAAACAGATTTCAATTTACATACATTAAATAAAAATATCAACTTTTATTTATTATTCAATTCTTCTTTTTCTGTTTCGTTTGTTTTTTCTTCGGGTAAAGAAAATAATAATCAATCCTAAGATAATAAAACAAATAATAATGGTTATTAACAGAACGCCTTTGTCTTTTTCTTTGACTTCTGTTTCTGTTACAACATCTTCTTTAACCTGCTCTTCCTGTTCTTTAGATCTACTCAGCATCAATCCTTCAATTAAAGCATAAATTTGTTTTATTTGGTCTTTTGTATAAATGTTTTGTTGTTCAAGATATTTTTTGAAATCTTCGGCTGTTATAATATCAAGTGCCGAGGCATCCATGTTTGCCAGAATTTCATTATAGTCCGAATTGATGAGGTTGTTTAAAATGTTGGCTAAGTATTCAATCTCAAAATCAGAATGTATTAAATAATTTTCGAGTAAAATTTCTATATCTTTTAATCGATAATTATAATTATCCGATGCTTTTTTCAAATAATCAATAACTTCCAGATTTGAATCAAATGTGATGTTATTTTGAATTGCAGAATCTAATACCAATTTAAGATCGCCAGTTGCAATTGATGCAAGTTCCGAGATAAAATCAGAAGTATTTTCTGTTGCATTGATTGCAATAGCTGTTATAAGCGCCTGGGCGTTTTGTTTTGGCAATCCGGACTGAGCAGTATGAGCATAAACATTTTCGATAAATTCGCTTACAGAATTGATATTAGAAAGTTCGCCGGATGAAATTATCTGGCTAAAAGAATTGATGTTAAGTGAATTTATGTTGGTTAAAAGTTCAGCAAACTCTGTGCTAACCGGTTTGTGTGAGATAATTACCTCTTCGTTTTTAATGTTTTGATGTTTATCAACCAGTTTAAACAGCAATCGGCTTTTATCTGTTTTTGGTTCAAACTCATAAGTAAATTCTTCTCTTTTTACATCAAAACTTTCTTTGTTAATTAGCTTGTTATCAACATAAGTTTCTACATATAGTTTAGAGTTTTTCTCAACCGAAAGTTTAATTTTTACATTTTTATCACCGCTGCCTAAACTAACAATTTGTTCTTTTATGGCAAGTTCAGCTTCTGTATCAGCAGGAATATAAGATACGGTAACTTCTTCAGTTTTAATATTATTTCTTTTATCTACCAGTCTGAATTTTATCTTACTTTCACCTTCAAGGGGTTTGTATTCGTAAGTAAATTCTTCTTTTTTAATATCAAATTCTTCGCTGTTTATGAGTTTATCTTTGTAAAAAGTATTAACAAAAAGCTTATTTCCTTTTTGTAACGAAAGTTTGATTTTTACATTTTCTTCATCGGTTATAACCTGGTAATTTTCACTCTCAAGCTCTATTTCGGGTACCGAATCTTCAAGTGCAAGTTCTTTAGGTTCTTTAATTTCTAATGGTTCAAGGAAAACTTCCTTAATTTTATATTCTTTTGAGATAAAATACTGAGCTCCTTTTTCTGATTCTCCTTCCCAAACAAGATGGTCTTTTCCGTATGATGTACGGTATTGGTAGTCATCTTTATCTTTGTCAGGATGAAGTATTGCAATGGTATCGTTGCTTACTGTATCGGTAATATGAATAATAAAATCTTCCCGGTTTCTATTATCAGGATTATCCATGGTTAAGATGCCTTCTATCTTAATCCGGTTACTTTCTGGTATATGGAATAATTGGTAAAGATAAATGTCGGCTCCGCCATATCCATAATTCGAATATTCGGAACTGTAAGCAAACTTACCATTTTCGTGTGGAACAAAGAATAAGTCATGGTCGGTAGTATTAATCGGATACCCGATATTCACCGGCTTCCTCCATTCTCCATTAATATTTTCGGAATAGAAAATATCATAACCACCCATGTTATTATGCCCTTCTGAGCTGAAAAATAGTTTGCTTCCGTCAATAGATAAAAATGGAGTGTTTTCATTCCATTGTGTATTGACTTTTTTGCCTAAATTTTTTGGTACTCCCCAGGTTGTATCTGTTAAACGTTCAGATACATAAATATCTAAATCTCCGTATCCGCCTTCGCGGTTGCTAACAAAGTATAATTTCTTTCCATCGGGTGATAAAGAAGCATGTGCTTCCCAGTATTTTGTATTGATATTTTCATTTAATTTTTTGACTTTAGTCCAACTTCCATTACGGAAAAAGCTTACATAGATATTTCCAACAAAATCATCTTCTCTGTATAAATAAAGCTCTGTTCCATCATAGGATAATGATAGGGTAGTAGTATTGTCATCTACGCCTAATTGGCCCATTAAATTGATAGGAAAACCCCATTCACCATTTTCTTTTTTAGCATAAAATATGGCATCGTAAAATTGTAGTGATGTTGTAAAAACCAGCGTTGAACCATCGCCCGAAACTACTGGATTAAATTCAGAAAATCTGGTATTTATTGGATTACCCAGATTCTTGGCAATAAAATTTACCGGGGTTTCCTGAAATTTGAGGGCGTTTTTACAGGCATCAAATTGTTTTTGAATATAATCTTCATCGTAAATATCTTTATTGGCAATTTTTTTATTTTGCGATATTTTATTCTGAAAAGCTGTATAAGCATCAATTGCTTCATCAATTTGGTTGTTAATGAGGTAGGCATTGCCAAGGTAAAAAAGCGCATCGAGCGGTGCTTTTCTTTCAGAATAAGTATTATTACGGTAATTCAGGGTGTAATTTTCTGCTGCTTTTTCTAAATAGGGAATTGATTTTGTTTTTTGTCCCGGAATATGGAGGTAACAAAAGCCGATTTTATACATTACGTTATAATTCAAAGAATCAGCATTTAATACACGTTGAAACAAGGGAAGCGCTTCTTCATAATCTTCGTAAAAAAACCAGGAATCGGCATCTAGAAACATTTCTTCCAATTCATAATATTCCTGTGAAGAAATGGAAGTAAAAGTAAAAATTAATAAGCTGGCAAGTATTATTTTTTTCATTTTATATCCTATTATCAAATCTTACGAAATTAATTAAAAATAATAAGAAACTTTTCCCTGGTCAATAATCTTTTTCAATTTTTTATCAACTGATTTAACCTGATTAATTCATAAAATTATATATAATCACCGAAGGCGGTAATTATTCTTTTATTCTTCAGGGATTACTTCTTGTTCAAAAATTTCTATTCTATATATATCGTTTTCTCCAAACCCGGTTTCTTTGAATTTGGAATAGTAAGCTATTTTTCCATTTTTTAAAGGGAAAAAGAAAGTGTCGTCATCGGTAGTATTAAAAGGGTATCCCAGGTTTTGTGGCTTACCCCATGAATTTCCCTTTTTGGTTGATTTAAAGATATCAAAACCACCAATATTAAAATGTCCCTGAGATGAAAAGTAAAGGGTGTTAGCATCTTCTGTTATAAATGGAGTAACTTCATCGAGGTAGCTGTTAATGGTTGCACCAAGATTTTTAGGAGGCCCCCATTCACCATTTTCGTCTAGTTCTGATTTGTAAATATCAAAACCTCCAAATCCTCCGGGGCGGTTACTGGTAAAATAGAGTGTTTTCCCATCGTCAGTAACACAAGCATGGTTTTCATTTGCTTTGGTGTTTATGTTGCTGTTTAATTTTTCTAACTGGCTCCATACCCCGTCTTTATATCTGCTAACATAAAGATTGTAAACATCCTGGTCGTTCCTTTGTAGATATAATGTATTTCCGTCTCTGGTAAGAAAAACCGGAACAACAGGGAACTCTGAATTAAATTCCAATGAAATATTTCTTGACGGAAGCCATCTTCCATCTCTTTTTTTCGACATAAATACACCGCTATAAAATCTAAGTTCACTGGCGTAAACAATGGTTTCTTCATCGCCCGATACCACTGGATTTGTATTAGGATATTGATTGTTGACATTTTTGCCGGGATTTGTTTCCATGATATTCGTGGGAGTTCTGCTCAGTTCAATTGCATTTTGGCAGGCAATAAGTTGTGTTTCTACCAGTTTATTTTTTTCTGCATCTTCAGGATCAAGCAACGACTTGTATTTGTTAAATACATCTATGGCTTCTTCAATCCTGTTATTTACTCTATAAGCAACTCCCAGATAATAATAGGCTTCAATAGGCGCTTCACGCTCTTTGTACTCACCAATTTTATAATTCTCCGAGATATGTTCAATGGCTTCTTCTAAGTACTTAATTGATTGATCTTTCTTATTTGGAATATTTAAGTAGCAGTAACCAAGGCGGTATTGAATGTTTGCATCTTTACGCCCGGAATTGTATAATTCTAAAAATAAAGGTAAAGCTTCTTTATATTCATCATATAAAAGAAAAAATTCGGCATTAACAAATGCTCTTTTTAAGTCTTTTTTTGATTGTGCAAAAGAAAGATTAGATAGGATTAGCAGGATGGTAAAAGTTAAGAAAAACTTCCTCATTTGTTCGTTGTTATTAGGTTTGACTAAAAGCTAAAAACTAAATAATGACCTTATTTTATAAGATCAGTTAAATAATTTATAGCCAAATATAAAACTCTTTGAACAAATGTAATAAAATAAAATGAAGTTTTGAAAATGTTAGTATTATAAAAAACTCCGGAAAATCACCGGAGTTTTATGTTGTTAGATGTTTCTTTTTATATCGAAATCTTCCAGATAATCGGCAATTCGTTTCAAAAACATTCCTCCAAGCGCACCATCAATAATACGATGATCGTAAGCAAGCGAAAGAATCATGATATGCCTGATGGCAATGGCATCTCCTTCGGCGGTTTCAATTACTGCCGGTTTTTTAGTGATACTTCCAATTCCTAAAATAGCTGCTTGTGGTTGATTAATAATCGGTGTACCCGATATATTTTGGAAAGTTCCAAAGTTTGTAATCGTAAAGGTTCCACCCTGAATCTCTTCTGGTTTTAATTTATTTTCACGCGCTCTGTTGGCTAAATCATTAACACTTGAAGCTAAACCGGATAAGTTTAACTTGTCGGTATTTTTAATTACCGGGACAATTAAATTGCCCGATGGCAGTGCTGTAGCCATACCAATGTTAATATTCTTTTTTAGAATAATCTTATCATCATCTACAGAAACATTGATGTTTGGAAAATCTTTTAGAGCTTTTACGGTTGCTTCTATAAATAGCGGTGTAAATGTAAGTTTGGTATTTTCGCGTTCTTGAAATTTCTGTTTATTTTTTTCTCTCCATTTTACCATGTTGGTTACATCTGCTTCAACAAAAGAGGTAACATGTGGCGATATTTGTTTCGACTGAACCATGTGGTCTGCAATAAGCTTACGCATTCTGTCCATCTGAACAATTTCATAATCGCCTTTACCATAAAGTTGGTCTTTACTAACTTGAGGTTTGGCAGGTTCTGAAGGTTTTTGTTTCTGTGTTTCAGAAACTTCCGGTACAGGTTGAACACCGCCTGAAGATCTTGTATTTAAATAGTTCAGAATATCATCTTTAGTAATTCTTCCGGTATTTCCACTACCTCTTACCTGGTCGAGTTCCTCTTCAGTTACACTTTCTTTTTCGGCAATACTTCTAACCAAGGGCGATAAAAATTTTCCTTTGGGTGTTCTGCTGCCCAGGGCCTGCTCTTCTGATGAAGATGCTGCTTGTGGTTGCTCTTTTTGCGTTGGTTTCTCTGGCTCTTTTTTGTCCAGAGGTTTTTGTTCTTCTTGTTTCTCAGGTGTTTTTTCCTCTTCCTCGCCTTCTGCGCTTAAAATAGCTATCGTATCACCTACTTTTGGCATATCATTTTCATTAAAAAGCAGTTTTTTAACCACACCATCCTGTGGCGAGGGTATTTCTGAGTCAACCTTATCGGTTGCTATTTCAGCAATCGATTGATCTTCTTCAATTTTATCGCCTTCATTTACAAGCCACTTGGTAATGGTTGCTTCAATAATTCCTTCGCCCATTGCAGGCAGTAATATTTCAACTTTTGCCATAATTTTTTTATTATACTATTGTTGTATTTTTTTTTAAGTAAACAGAATTTTATGCTCTGTCTAATAAATTAAATCCTTTAAGCACGATTTTGAGGTCATTCCATACCGTATAATTTTTTGCATAAATCATATTTGCATTGTTATACACCGTAACATCATGCACCTCAGTGTTTGCCAGGATAACAGGTGTTAAAATGCCCTTTTTAATTTTGGGCAGATGATTGGTTTTAACTTCATCATCCCGGTAATATCCTACCCAGGTTTTAAATCCTAACAAAACTTTAAACGAATTGTTTATTAAGTTAAACGAATTTTTTGACAATAGCAAAATGAATGGGCTGATTATCAGTATAAGTGTGGATGAAGCAATATCAAAAACTCTTTTATTTCGAATGTTTTTTTCTTTGGCAATGGAATTTATTTCAACGGTATAAAGGTCTCCGGATGTATTAATTGAATTACTTCCAATGATTGATAGTGTTTCTGGTTGTGCTATTTTAAAATCAATATCAAAACCAGATATTTTTAACATGGTGTTTATGATTTTATGCGAAGGAATATCTTTGGCACAAAATACCACTTCATCGATTTGGTGGATTTTTATGATTTCTTCAATTTGCTCCATGTTACCCAGGTAATAAGATGAGTCGGATAGATTTTCAGGAGAAACATAACCAGCAATTTCGGGGGTGATTTTAGTCTGGGCGATGATTTGTTTAACCCTTTCAATCTCATCTTTTAAACCGGCAATTACCAATCTAACTTTTTTGTTATTGATGAATTTATGAGGCATAAAAGGCAGGTAATGTGAAATGTAACGGGTTATGATAGCAATCAACAGACTGCTAAATGTTCCTATAATAATTAATGCCCTCGAAAATCTTAAGTCGCCTGGTAAAAGAGCATAAAAAATTAAAATAATGATGGTACCTGTAATTATACCAAATACAATATTTTTCAATTTCAAATTCTTTGAGTATCCGCCATTAAACCAGAGGGATACAATCCAAATAATAATATAGCCCGGAACGATATATTGTAAAAATGTATCGGGGTAGCTACCCTGGCCTTTGAATTTAATTTGCTCCCATACAGGTTCGATAAAATAAAAGGCTGCAAAAAACAAAATGATATCCAGCACAGGTAAAAATAATGTTTTAAATGTACGGCTTACGACTGACAGCAAAGCGCGAAAATAAATCGCAGCATTGATGAGAGATGAGAATAGGCGTGCATTTTTTTTAGTAAAGTGTTTTTTGGCAAATATGATCATCGCCTGGTAAAAAACAAATACATAATTTAAGCTGCCTTTTTTGGTGCTTTCTCCTTTGTAATGAATAATCGTTGTTAACGGGTAATAATAGTTTTTAAAACCGGATAAAGTTATCCGGTACGATAAATCGATATCTTCACCGTACATAAAGAACGTTTCATCAAGCAACCCTGTCTGGTCAAGTGCTTTTTTTCGTAAAAACATAAATGCACCGGGAAGAATTTCTATTTCATTGATCTCATCATTTTTTAAATGCCCCAAGTGGTAGCGGGCAAAAGTTTTTGATTTTGGAAACAGTTTTGATAGCCCAAAGATTTTATAAAACGATACGGCAGGCGTTGGTAAAGCTCTTTTCGATTCGGGTAAAAACCGGCCTTTTCCATCAATCATTTTAACACTTAATCCTCCGGCATCGGGGTTTGTGTCCATAAAGTTTATGCATTTGGAAAATGTATCTTCTTCAACTACCGTATCTGGATTTAGGAGAAGGATGTATGCTCCGTTGGCTTTTTTTAGGGCTTGATTATTGGCATAAGAAAATCCGTAATTTTTTTTATTTTCGATCAGCTTTACATTGGGAAAACGTTCTTTAACCATTGTACAAGAGCCGTCTACCGAGTTATTGTCCACAACAAACACTTCTGATGGAATATTTTCGAGCGCATTGTAAACAGATATTAAGCATTGTTCCAGAAAATGCTTAACATTATAATTTACAATAATTACCGATAACTTTACCATTTAGCAATTGATATGGTTTAATGCAAATATAATCAATTGTGAATGGATTTGTTGTATCGGGATAAAATGAATAAAGGCACGATTGGATATCGCACCTCTATTGATATAGTGAGATTAAATTTTTTATGCAACTCCCATTTCTTCTTTAATGGCTTTGGCCAGGCGTTTAACTCCTTCGGTAGTTTTTTCTTTCGACATGTATGAGAAGTTAATGCGCATGGTATTTTTACCACTTCCATCGCAATAGAAAACGCTTCCCAGTACAAAAGCCACATCTTTTTCAATGGCTTTTTTAAATAATATTTCAGCATCCATATGTTCTGGAACTGTTAAGAAAAGGAATAAACCTCCTTCTGGTTCGGTCCATTTAACACCTTCGGGCATGTATTCTTTAAATGCTTTAAGCATATTATCTCTTTTCTCGTGGTATTGTTTTATAATTTCTTTAAGATTTACGTCAAAATACCCTTTTTCGATATACTTATGAGCTATTTTTTGAGTTAAAGTAGGCGTACATAAATCAGCCGATTGCTTGGCAATGACGATTTTATCAATAATGTTTTCGTGAGCTATTACCCATCCAATTCTAAATCCCGGAACAAAAACTTTTGAAAATGTTCCTAAAAGGATAACCTGGCCATCATTATCCAGTTCGTAAATGGTGCGTTGAGATTCTCCTTCGAATCGTACTTCACGATATGGGCTGTCTTCAACAATCAAAACATCATATTTTTTCGCCAAAGCAATAATCTCAAGCCTTCTTGATTCGGGCATGGTAATTCCTGCCGGATTCTGGAAATCCGGAATGATATAGATAAATTTTGGTTTATCGCCATTGGCTTTTAATTCTTCCAGTTTTTCTTCCAGTTTATCGGCGCGCATGCCATGTTCATCAAATTTAATACCTTCTAAATCTGCTCCGTAAGTGTTGAAGGCACTTAATCCACCCAGGTATGATGGCAATCCGCAAATAATTTTATCGCCACGGTTAATAAAGATTTTACCCAGTAAATCCAGCGCTTGTTGCGATGAGGTGGTAATTATCAGGTTGTCCAACTCTAGTTTTAAGCCTTGTTTTAGGTAACGTTCTACTAAAATTTTTCTTAACTCCGGAACTCCTTCGGTTGCACTGTATTGTAAAGATCCCGGGCCATCGGTATCCAGAATTTCGGTTGTAATTTCTTTTAGCTGTTCAATGGGAAAAGATTCAGGCGAAGGTAAACCTCCTCCAAAAGAGATTACTTCGGGACGCTGTGTTAATTTAAGAATCTCGCGAATGGCCGAGCGCTTCATATTTTTTGCGCTGGCAGAAAATATTTGTTCTAAATCGGTAATCATATTTTATCCTCCAATGGTTTAATATTTAATTGTTTAATTTTTTTATCAAGGTACGAAGTTGTTGCGAATTTGCAAAATAGTTACGTGATAAACAAGAAAATAGAAGTGTTATAAAATATAATCATTTTGTTTTGGTGTTTAATCATCAGACAAAAAGATACGTTGATCAAAAAATATGGTTTGGTGTTACTTTTTTGTTTAAATTTTGGAATCTTTAAACACTTTAATGATGGATTACTCAAAATTTACAAAAGAAGAGTTAATTGCAAGATTGGAAGCTATTGAGGCTGATGAAAGAGGAAAAGCTCAAAAAAGCACATTGCTTAAAACTGATGAAGAGAATGCCAGCTTAAATCTGAAAAATAGTCTCAGGCTTTCAGAGGCATTATTGAGAGCTGCTAAATCAATTCCTTCAAGAAAAACGTTTTATGAGGCTGCTGAGTCGGTTTTTCAGGAACTCAAACAATTGATAGGTGCCAACGCAGGATATGTTGCACTGTTAAATAAGGAGACCGGAATGAACGATGTGGTTTATCTGGATCCGGGTGATCAATTATGTACTGTTGACCCTGATTTGCCAATGCATGTGAGAGGCTTCAGGGCTAAGGTATATCAATCGCGAGAGGTAGAGTATAATAATGATTTTGCAAGTACTGATTGGATGAAGTTCATGCCCAAAGGACATACCATTTTACATAATGTTATGTTTGTGCCCATGCTTATCGATGATGAGGCAGTAGGTCTTATTGGATTATCAAACAAAGCAGGTGGGTTTACAGATGAGGATGCTGTAATGGCTAAAGAGTTTGGGTTTTTAGCTGTTATCGCATTGAATTACTCCAATAGCTTGGAGGAAAATGTTGAATACCAGAAGAAATTAAAAGAAAGTGAAGAAAAGTTCCGGTCTATGACCGAAGATTCTCCTGTAATGATATGGGAAAGCGGAACCGATGCAAAGTGCATTTACTTTAATAAAAGGTGGCTTGATTTTAGAGGCCGTGAAATGGATGAAGAAATTGGAGACGGATGGACCGAGGGTGTGCACCCTGATGATTATGATGATTGTGTAAACAGCTATTTAAAGTCATTTGAGAAGCGGGAAAAGTTTAAGATTGAATACAGACTCAAAAATAAAGATGGAATATATCGTTGGATTTTGGATATTGGCACTCCTCAATTTCATGCAGATGGAGTTTTTAAAGGCTATATCGGGTCTTGCATTGATATAACAGAGCAGAAATTATTTGAGCAAATACAAAAAGAAAAAGAAGCGTTTTACTATGCGTTGTTCGAAAAAAACAAAGCGGTAAAATTATTGATTGATCCGGTTACCGGGAAAATTGTGGATGCAAATACCGCAGCTACTGAGTTTTATGGTTACTCATTATCGGAGCTTCGATCCATGCAAATTTCGGATATTAATCAGTTAAACAAGGGAGAGGTTGAGACAGAGATGCAAAAAGCATTGCATGAAAAAAGACAGTTTTTTGAGTTTAAACATCTTTTGGCGAACGGTGAATTGAGAGATGTGGCTGTTTATTCAGGGCCTATTCACTATAAGGAAAGAGATTTGCTCTATTCGATCATTTATGATATTAC
>CAZSIC010000046.1:0-2458 GCA_964606845.1 uncultured Bacteroidales bacterium | reverse complement strand
TGATATTACAGATAGGATTAAAGTTGAAAAAGAGAAATCTGTAATTTTGGAAACCATGTCGGAAATGCTTACCTACTGCGATAACGATTTAAATATAATATGGGCAAACAGAGCATCAAGATCGAACAGAAATATTGGAAACAGAAATATCGAAGGGTTTAAATGTTATGAAGTTTTTGAAAACAGGGATACTCCGTGTCCAAAATGCCCGGTGGTAAAATCCATAGAGACAAAACAGCCTCAGGAATCTGAAATTAAAACAAAAGATGAAAAAATTATAAAATTACGATCGTATCCTGTAATAAATTCCAAAAACGAAATTGAAGGTGTTGTTGAATTTGCCTCTGATATTACAGCGCAAAAACGTAAAGACGATGAACTAAAAAGATTGTATAATTTATACAGAACCATGGTTTCTAATTTACCGGGTATTAATGTTTCTTTATTCGATGATGAAAAAAGAATTATTATTGCCGAAGGGAGTGAATTTAAAGACCGTATTTATTTAAAATCTGATTTCGAAGGGCGGCTGGTTACCGAGCTGGATTTTGATCAAAAGATACTGGATTATTTAGATCATTTATACAGCACTGCTCTTCAGGGAGAAAAGATAAATAATGAACTCCAATATAAAAACTGGTGGTACCAACACATTACTGTTCCGGTTAAAGATCATAAAAACAGAGTTTTAGGAGGGATTATGGTTTCTCAAAATATAACCGAACAAAAAAAGGCAAGCATTGAACTCGAGGAATCTAAAGAAAAATTCAAGCATTTAACGCATCATCTGCAGCAGTTAATAGAAAAAGAAAAATCGCATATTGCACGCGAAATACATGATGATTTAGGTCAAAACTTAACCATTTTAAAATTTAACCTTGCCCTATTCAATAAATCGCTGCAATTAAATAATGAGCAACAATCTAAATTAGAAAACATTTTTAGTGTGATAGATGAGGCCATTCAAAAAACAAAGAAAATCTCAACTGACTTAAGGCCGGGTTTAATTGATAACCTTGGATTAATACCTGCCATTGACTGGTATATAAATGATTTTCAGAAACAAACCGGATTGCAATGCTTTTTTAATTACAGCCAGGAAAATGTTGAAGTGAACAAAGATTTGGCCATAAATGTTTTTCGAATCATTCAGGAGGCATTAACCAATGTGGTAAAACATGCCGAAGCAAAAGCGATTCATATCAATATGTACAATAAAAAAGAAAAACTTGTGCTGGAAATAAAAGATGATGGTAAAGGAATCGAAAAGAAAAATTTGAATAAATCAAATTCCTTCGGAATAATAGGTATTCGCGAACGTGCTGAACTTTTTAAAGGGAAAATGGAAATTAAGTCAAAACCCGGGCAGGGAACAATGATTCGGGTAAAATTACCGCTAAAATAATCGAATATGATTAAAATACTTATAGCCGACGATCATACCATTGTGCGAAAAGGATTGGTCCAGTTACTGGATGATGCAAAAGATATTACGGTTACCGGCGAAGCCCGTAATGCAGCCGAAGTTTTGCATCAGATATCAGAACATCCTTTTGATGCTATTGTGTTGGATATCAATATGCCGGGACGTAGCGGGCTGGATATTATGAAAGAAATTAAAACTTATCGACCTTCACTGCCGGTTTTAATACTGAGCATGTTTCCCGAAGAGCAATATGCCATAAGAGTAATAAAAGCCGGGGCAGCCGGGTATTTAACCAAAGAGAGTGCTCCTGAAGAATTAATGAAAGCCATCAGGGTAGTTGCCGGTGGCAAAAAGTATATAAGTTCAAGCCTTGCCGAACAACTGGCTGATCATTTTGACCAAAGTATGGAGAAACCTTCCATTGAAAGACTTTCAGACAGGGAATATGAAACCATGCTAAAAATCGCCTCCGGAAAAACATTAACAGAAATTGCCAGTGAATTATCTATAAGCGTTAAAACAGTAAGTACATACCGGCGCAGGATTTTAGACAAGTTAAACCTTAACTCCAATGTTGAAATCACGCAACTGGTAATAAAAAACAACTTAAAAACAGGTTAAACTGATATTTTTTAGCTAATCTTTTCCAAAGTTTTAAAATTTGGAAAAGTTTAATTGAATAGGGAAGTTCAGCTTTTTTACTGTTTTACCGTCTGCTTTAGCTGACGGCTCCTAGAAGCTCTAAACAGAGGCTTTTTTAGCCAGTTTTAGTAAACGCATCATTTTAAAGACGTGGATATTTGACTCCCCCGGAGTCATTTCTATTTTACTACCTGCTATTTATAAACGTGCAAACCCTCCGGGTTTGTTTTTTATTTTAAGCTAGTGTCGTGTCAATGCTATTGTGTCGGTTAAGTCGCAATAATTTTTTCTCAGATCAAAAAAGAAATTCTGCACATAGCCGAAGCTACGTAAAGAATTTATTTTGCCGAGCTGAGGAAAAAGAACAAGACTTGGGCTGACTAAAATAGC
>CAZSIC010000045.1:0-25386 GCA_964606845.1 uncultured Bacteroidales bacterium | reverse complement strand
GAACAAAACTATCTGGCTTCGGCAGAAGCCATCGAAGACAGTCTAATTTGCACGATCGATAAAGAAACCCTTTATAAAGTTTTACGATCAAATTCTAATTTATCATTTAATATTATTAGGTCCTTAGCATCAGAGCTTGGATTTTCGAACAACAGAACAGTAACCCTAACACAAAAACATATTCGTGGCAGATTAGCCGAATCTCTTTTATTTTTAAAAGATACCTATGGATTTGAGGAGGATGGCTCAACGATTAAAGTTTATCTATCGCGTGAAGATATTGCCAATCTCTCTAATATGACTACTTCTAATGCAATACGAACACTTTCGACTTTTGCGAGCGAAAATATCATCGCTTTAGATGGTAGAAAAATAAAAGTTCTAGACCTCAAGACTTTAAAAAAAGTTAGCGAGCTAGGGTAATATTTTGCTCTGCATCTTCTTTTGCCCATCCGGCCGATTGTTCTTCTTGAAAAATATTATCAACAATATGCTTTTTATCTAACCGCCCATTTACATAAATCTTTTTAAACAGGTGCAGTTTCTCAGCATTTTCATAATTATTTAAATCAGTAAGTATTTGGCTGGCGATGGTCAATTTTATCGTATCAAGCGTAAAATTCTTGCTTTGCTTTAACTCTAAATACTTTTGTTGAGCCTGCTCCAGCCCTTCATCCAATACAGTAAGAACCATATCATGTGTATAATCAGCACTTATCGAATCGTCTAATACTTGCTGTATATCCCTTATAATAGAATTGTTTAATGTAGATGAGGTATGATTTAATACGATGATTGTATTATTATCTTCCACAAATCTAAAAAAGCTTGTTCTAAAGCCATTCCAGCGCCCATGATGGTAAACCACTTTTTTATCATTCCGCTCACGAATACGGAACCCAAATCCATAGGGCATGGTATATTTACCATAAAGTTTAAAAGGCGTTAGTGCCTCGTTCATGATTTCTTCAGAAACCAATGTATTTTTATATAAACCCTGATCCCATTTGTATAAATCATCAACTGTTGAATAAATACCCTTATCTCCTACTGCTCCATCGTTTACAGTCTCTGGAATCATCCGGTATCTGCGGCTGCGATAATAAAACCCTGTTAAAAAATTTTGTTTATGATTCTCAAATGAGCTGCTATAAACAAATGAATTTTCCATTTTTAGCGGTTGAAAAATATTTTGGGCTAAAAATTCTCCATACCGCTTTCCGGAAACTTTTTCTACAACAGATGCCAGAACAACATAACCTGTATTTGAATAATTGAATCTACGCCCGGGAGTAAAGTATAATGGTAATTTATGTTCAGCCATCATCCTCATGATGTCATCATTATAAGGTGGTTTTTCACCTTTCCAGTGATGCTCTACTAACCACATATAATTGGGTAACCCTGAAGTATGATTAAGTAACATCCGAATGGTAATATCCGGGTAAGGAAAATCAGGGATATATTTGGTCACAGAATCAGCATAGCTTAGCTTATTTCGATCTTTAAGAATCATTACAGCCATAGCTGTAAATTGCTTACTAACCGAAGCCAGCTGATAAATTGCTTTATCTTTGTTTAAAAGCTCCTTATTTCTTAAATCGGCATAACCAAAAGACTCGTTATAAATACATTTCCCGTTATAACCAACCAGGATACTGCCGTTAAAATTAAATCTTTTTGTTTTATTCTCAATAATTGAATCAAGAATTGCTGCTTTCTCATCGTAAAAAATTTTATCAATTTTATCACGGGCCGATTGATTAACAACTTCCTCTTTTTCCACGATTGCTCCAAATAGATTCAATCTTATGCCGGCCGTTATTACTGCCACCACAAAAAATATCGATAAAAAAGCAAATATTTTAAGGTATCTGTAGTCCATATTATGTTAGCTCCATTAAGCTATTTTTTCAAAGCGCCAAATTAACACATTTTCTAGGGAGATTCAAAACCCGAAAGCCGTAAAAACCTTTTTCCAAGGTTCAAAATAATTAAAAATTTAAATAAAATTAATGTATAATATATTTTAAATCAGCGACTTATAAAGATATCAACACACCCTATTCTAAATTACATTTAAAGATATAAAATGTGGAAAAAAAACTATGTTATTATTGGATTTAGTAAGATACAAAGCCTTATTAATGCTTAAAATTTGTTTTTACTCCTGAAAATATACTCTCTTTACACGGGTTGAAACACTGGTAAATATTTCGTAAGGAATGGTTTCCAACATATTGGCCAACTCAATTACAGATTGTTCTTTACCAAAAACAATAACTTCATCACCTTCATGAATATTACATCCTGTAATATCAACCATACACATATCCATGCAGATATTTCCCGCAATGGGAACAAAAAAACCATTAATAAATAATTTTCCTCTTCCGTTTCCCAGTTTTCGGTTTAAACCATCGGCATAGCCTACAGGGACAATAGCAATAACCATATCGTTTTGGGCTCTCGCCTTACGGCTGTATCCTATGCTTTCATCTTTTTTCACCTGCTTGGTTTGAATTACAGTACTTTTTAATGTGCTAACAGTAGCCAGCTGCTCCTGGCTTGTTGCTGAAATTCCGTATAGCCCAATGCCTAATCGCACCATATCGAATTGAGCCTCCGGAAAACGCTCTATACCAGCAGAATTGGAAATATGTCGAAGGGCAGGGTATTTTAATGTATTAATAATTTTTTTACTCATGTCATCAAAAATCTGAATCTGCTCTCTGGTAAAAGAATCGTGAGCACCTTCGTCGCTTGCTGCCAGGTGCGAAAATACAGATTTAACTTTGATATTTTTTTTCTCTTTTAGTTCATCTGTTAACTGATTAATTTCTTGCGCCATAAAACCTAAACGATGCATGCCGGTATCCAGCTTGAGATGGACAGGATAATGTTTCACTCCGCCATTGTTAAGTGCTTCACTAAATTTTTTGAGCACCAGAAAATTATAAATCTCAGGCTCTAACTGATGTTCAATCATCAAATCGAAGCTGTTTTGCTCTGGGTTCATAACAATAATTGGCGTTTTAATGCCCGCTTCGCGCAATGCAACACCTTCGTCGGCAAAAGCAACACCCAGGTAATCTACCCGCTGATATTGTAAAATATTGGCTATTTCGAAGGTACCGCTGCCATAAGATAGTGCTTTTACCATGGCCATAATTTTTGTACCGGGATTAAGTTTTGAACGGAAGTAATTTAAATTATGAACCATTGCATTTAAATTGATTTCTAAAACGGTACGATGCGATTTTTCTTCGAGTACCGAAGAAATTTTTTCGAAATGAAATTTTCTTGCACCCTTTAACAAAATCGCCTCATCATTAAAATCTTTTTTGGAAAAATTATTTAAAAATTCTATGGTCGATAGATACATGTTTTTTTCGAGCTCAAACAATTTTTCCTGACGCGAAATAGCCTCGCCAATCCCAATAACCCTGCTTACATGGTATTTTTTTAATAATTTAGCGACCTCTTGATATAACGCTCTTTCTTCTTTTCCACTTTGTAAAATATCAGATATAATCAATGTTTTTTGCGTATGCTGATTTTGTTGCTCAAGATAATTCAAGGCTATACTCAGCGAATTTAAGTCTGAATTATAACTATCGTTAATAAGCGTGCAATTATTGATGCCCTTTTTTAATTCCAGTCGCATGGCTACTGAAGGCAATGTTTCGAATTTCTGTTGAAAATCTTCGGGAATAATCTCAGTTGCTAAAAGAACTGCCAGTACATGAATAGCATCCTCAATAGAAGCACTATCGGTAAACGGAATGATAATGTGGTTTTCCTGATTGTTAAATTGAAATTCAATAAAAGTAGAATGATCTTTCCGGTTCTTATTCAAAATTTTCAAGTCTGCATCCACATCTTCCGACCAGGTAAAAACTTTTTTATTGGGGAAATTGGCATTTATTTCCTGATGAATAATTGAATGATCCTTACAATAAATAATTTGTTTGCAGTGCTTAAAAAGCTTTAATTTCTCCGTAGTTTTTTGTTTGTAATCAGAAAAATTTTCCTGATGAGGTTCGCCAATATTTGTTATAAGTCCAATATCAGGACAAATTATTTTTTCGAGGTTTTCCATTTCGCCCGGCAAAGAAATTCCGGCTTCGAAAATGGCAAAATCGTTCATTTTACTCATCAGCCAAACCGAAAGCGGTACCCCCACCTGCGAATTATAACTTTTAGGATTTCTGATTACATTTTTTTTGCCCTGCAATAAATGAAACAACCACTCCTTAACTATGGTTTTTCCGTTGCTCCCGGTGATTCCCACTACCGGATAATTAAATTTTGCACGATGTGCAGCTGCCAGTTTCTGCAATGCTTTAAGCGTATTTTCTACCAGCAAGAAATTGGCATTTTCTAAATCCTTTTGATATTCAGGAATTGAATCGACTACAAAATTTTTTATCCCTTTTTGATACAGCTCTTTAATAAAATCGTGCCCATCGTGTCTTTCGCCACGAATAGCAAAAAACAGGGCATTTACTGTTGAAACAAGATTTCTGCTGTCAATCAGTAAATATTGAATCTCACAATCTTCTTTAATAGAAGATTGGGCATTCATAATTTTGGCTATTTCTGATGCTGTATAAATCATCTAATTATTTTGGCTCGTTCATCACTTTATTAAAACACACCCTGCATAAGGGTTCGTACTCATCTCTTTCGCCCAACAATACTAATTTATCACTTTTTGTTATACGATGCGAATATTGCGCCAGGTTTCCGCACTGCATACAAATGGCATGGACCTTGGTAACATACTCGGCTTGTGCCATTAAAGCCGGAATAGGGCCAAAAGGCTTCCCTCGAAAATCCATATCCAGGCCGGCAACAATTACACGGATTCCATTATTAGCCAACTGATTACAAACATCAACCAAATTATTATCAAAAAACTGAGCTTCATCGATTCCAATCACATCTACATCGCCCGAAAGCAAAAGAATGTTTCCCGAAGATTCAACCGGAGTGGAACGAATGGTTTTTTCATCGTGCGAAACAACATCTTCCTCTGAGTAGCGGGTATCAATCAAGGGTTTAAAAATTTCCACTTTTAATTTGGCATATTCGGCCCGTTTAAGCCGACGGATTAACTCTTCGGTTTTTCCCGAAAACATCGATCCGCAAATAATTTCGACCCATCCCCTGTTTTTGGCTTTTTTATTTGTACCTTCGAAAAACATCGTATAACAATTCTAAACTTTTATCGTTAATTTTGCAAAATACTTTTTAATGCTTACATCATGAATAAAAAAGAAAAAATAAATAATCTTTTAAAAGATATTCAAGATTTATATGCTATAGCAAACAGGCTCGATCATGAAGAACAAATCCATCCGCTAGATATTGATCTTGCACTTTCAAAAGTAAGAAATCTTTATGATTTATTATTAACGATTCATCCACAGACTGCATATAAAACTGAATATCACAAGAAAGAATCTGAAAAAAATACATTAAGAGAAAAAATAACAGAAGATAAAAAGCCTGAAATAGAAGAAAAACCAACACAAGAAGAAGTACCTCCCAAAAATGAACCTGAGTTTGTTATAGAAAAACCCTCTCAAAAACAAGAACCAGCAGCGGAAAAAATAGAAAAAGAAAAGGTAAAAGAAAGTCCGGTAAAAAATGAAGTAATAAAGTCAACCCGGGAAAAAAAAGAAAAACAGCCAGAAGGTACACCCATTGTTGCAGATAAATTTCAATCGAAAAAATTTATCCACGATAATATGGCCGAAAAGAATTCGAAAAAGGATGTTTCATCCAAACTACAATCTAAACCTATTCAAGATATTAATTCAGCCATAGGATTAAACGATAAATTTATTTTTATTCGCGAGCTATTTAATGGCGACAAAGAGCAATACCTTGAAACCATTCAGATTTTAAATAACTTCGATAGCTATGATAATGCACTCGGTTTTTTAAACGAAAATTTCGACTGGGATGATGAAGATGCCAATTTTGAACGATTAAAAGAACTGGTAAAACGAAAATTTTCAGCAAAATAAACTTATGAGTAAACTATATTTAGTTCCCACTCCTATTGGAAACCTTGAAGATATTACATTAAGGGCTTTACAGATATTAAAAGATGTGGATATCATTTTAGCCGAAGATACTCGAAAAACGAGTATTCTGTTAAAGCATTACGAAATTGACAAGCCGGTGCTATCGCATCATAAGTTCAATGAACACAAAGCGTTGCCTGAAATTATTCAACGCATAAAAACTGGCCAAACATTTGCTTTGGTTTCCGATGCAGGGACACCTGGCATCTCAGACCCCGGTTTTTTAATTTCCCGAGCATGTATCGAGGAAGGTATTGATGTGGAAACACTTCCGGGTGCTACAGCATTTATTCCGGCACTTATCAACTCCATTTTACCCAACGACCGTTTTTCTTTCGAAGGATTTTTACCACAAAAGAAGGGGCGCCAAAAAAGGCTAAAAGAGCTTGCCGAAGAACCTAAAACCATGGTTTTTTATGAGTCGCCCTACCGGTTGGTAAAAACACTAACCCAGTTTGCTGATTTTATGGGCGAAGACCGAAAAGCCAGCGTTTCGCGCGAATTAACCAAAATCCACGAAGAAAATATCCGTGGAACTTTAAAAGAGCTCATCGATTATTACAGCCAGTCGGCTGTTAAAGGCGAAATTGTGATCGTAGTAGAAGGGTTAACCAGTTATGAAAAAAGAGATACCAGTTAAACTGATATCTCTCCTAATCTTTTAAAACGATCATTTTTTATCATCTACTTTTCGGTGAATATAAGATGAATAATCCTTAAGTACCGGAT
The DNA here is from genome assembly GCA_964606845.1 of uncultured Bacteroidales bacterium. GTDB lineage: Bacteria > Bacteroidota > Bacteroidia > Bacteroidales > UBA12077 > UBA12077. Next base: position 18,559 of record CAZSIC010000045.1, on the reverse strand, counting down.
TGTATTCACCATCAAAGAGTGGTGACGATATCAAAAAATCGGCTGTTGACCGGTTATGCGCTGTCGGAACATTATACAAAACAGCAATTCGAAGCAAAGCTTTTACATCCACATCGTGTGGCTGTGGCTGCATAGGGTCCCACATAAAAATAAACAAATCAATCTTACCTTCACTAATTAAAGCGCCTAATTGTTGATCACCTCCTAATGGTCCGGATTTTAACTTTCTAATGTGAAATGATTGTTGGCCTTGGCTATTTTTCAACAAAGCCTCTTCAACAAGTTTCCCTGTTGTTCCGGTGCAAATTAACCTGTGTTTTAGGAGTTTATCGCTATTATATTCAACCCACTCAATAAGGTCTTTTTTCCGATTGTCATGAGCTACCAGAGCAATATTTTTATTTTTTGCCATACTAAAAATTTTAATCCGGGAACAAATTTATAAAATCTGATCAACTAACTACGTCTTGAACGCCTTTTTGCACCAGCCTTTTTACTTCCTTTTCTCGCTTTGGAAAAATTCTTTTCTTCACGATTACTGTTTCTTTCTGCCCCGGCAGGCTTCTCTTTTGCTATCTCCGAACTAACCCGGGATCCTTCAAAAACGGAATCATTTAAACCTTTTAAAACTTTATTGGTATACGATTCATCAATTTCAAAAAATGAAAATGATTTCATGATATCGATCTTCCCTATCGGAATATTTCTTTCCCTTGTAGATTCATTTACAAAACCCATTAAGCGTTGAGGGTTAAGCTTATTATTTTTACCAACATTTATAAATAAGCGTTGATAGTTTTTGCTTCCTCTGCTGCGTTTACTTTTCCTTTTATCTTTTCTGTCAGCGCCGGATTCATCAGGTATATTCAAATCCGGAGTATTTTTGTAATACGCCAGAAAACGGTTAAATTCCAACGAAACAAATCGTTTAATCAAGTCTTCCTTATCAAGCCATTCCAGTTTTTTATAAATTTCAGGTAACAGTTGATCTATCTGTTCGTGATTAACATCAACATGTTCCATTTTATCGATAAAGTGAAACAACTGCTTTTGGCATACTTCGCTGCCTTTTGGAATAGGTAATTTTTCGAACTTTTTATTAATATTCTTTTCTATTTCCTTAATCCGGTATTTTTCGCGCAAATGGACAATAGCAATTGAGATACCTGTTTTTCCAGCTCTGCCTGTTCGTCCACTACGATGAGTATAAGCATCAATATCGTCGGGCAGGTTGTAGTTAATTACATGAGTAAGATCATTAACATCAAGTCCGCGAGCAGCAACATCTGTTGCCACAAGCATTTGTAAATTCTTCAGGCGGAAACGATTCATTACATGATCGCGTTGTGCCTGAGAAAGATCTCCATGGAGTGCATCAGCATTATATCCGTCTTTTATTAACCATTCGGCAACTTCTTTAGTTTCCATGCGTGTTCGACAAAAGATTATGGCATAGATATTCGGATTCATGTCGGCAATTCGCTTTAAAGCTAAATACCTGTCGCGAGCCTGAATAAGATAGTAAGCATGTTTTACATTTTCTGCACCCGAATTTCTTTTACCAATGGTAATTTCTTCCGGTTTTTTCATGTAGTTTTTTGCAATTGCAGCCACTTCTTTGGGCATAGTTGCCGAAAAAAGTAATGTTCGCCGTTCTTTTGGAACAGATTCCAAAATTTCGTTCAAATCATCACGAAAACCCATATTCAGCATTTCATCCGATTCGTCTAAAACAACGGTTTTCACTTTTGATATATCCGCTTTTTTACGTTTAATAAGGTCTAGAACACGTCCCGGTGTTGCAACAATAACATGTGCTCCCATTCTTAAACCACGGATTTGTGCATCCATATTAGCACCACCGTAAACCGGCAATACTTTTAACCCGTCAACATACTTGGAATAAGCCATCAGGTCTTTAGCTATCTGAACACATAATTCGCGTGTAGGCGAAAGAATTAATGCCTGCGGATATTTTTCTGAAATGTTAATTTGTTGAACAATCGGTAATCCGAATGCTGCGGTTTTTCCTGTTCCGGTTTGTGCCAGGGCAACAATATCGCGGTTTGTTTCAAGTAATACAGGTATTACTTCTTTCTGAACGGGCATTGCATCTTCAAAACCCAATTCACTAATTCCTTTTAGGATATTTTCTGCAAATCCTAAATCGGTAAATTTTGTCATTTATTTTCCTCCCGTGCTTTCGGATTCCTGGTTAATACCGATGAAATTTCAATTACATTTATGAAATTATATCGGTACTTACAATTCCTGATCATTAATCCTAATTACAAAAAATTAATCCTTAAGAATTGTACTGCTCGCCAAAAGCCGGTCAGATACCTGAAAACACTATTAATTAATTTAAGCGTGCAAAGGTAAAATAATAATTTGATTATGAACTATGTTTGTAGATATTTATTTTTTTAGACCTAAGGTTTCAAAAACCTTAAGGTCTAAATTAAAATAATTTATTCTATCACCCATTTCTGAATTGTATCAACTTTGTATATTTTATTATGAAAATCAATAAAATTACCTTTTGAATCGAATAATCCAATAACTTTCTCTCTCTTTAAATTAGTTGGTTTAAAAGATATTACAGCACCATATGATGACCACGGATAATCTTGTAATCGATCGCAAAAGCCATGGTGAACCGGATTATAATGAATATAATGAACTAAATTTCTAAAATATCTGTCAGATTTAATTTCAATCCTTTTAAACGGACTTACAAATAAAGGCCCATATCTGTTATATCTTTTATTAAACGATTTAGTATATGCATTAAATAAATTAGAAAAATGTCGAAATAGAGGTTTCTCACTTTAATTATCGTCAATTATTTTTACTAACAAATGAAAATGATTACCTAATAGCACCCATGCATAAGTTTCTGCAATAGATTCTATATATTTTTCATATAAACGAAGAAAAAAAGCATAATTTTCATTCTCTCGAAATAAATTCTCTCCTCGCCTGCCTTTATTAAAAATATGATAAAATTTTCCTTTTTCGAGTAAAGGTTGTTTCATTTTATTGTTTATTTTTTTAGGAAGCTATCCAAAAAGTATTAAAAACTTGTAAATTGATTATTTTTTTACTTCGCGAAACTTTGTGTCTTCCCTGCCATGCCGGCAGGCTGTTGTCGATTAAAGGAATCACAAAGTACCACAAATACTTTTTGGACAGCTTCCTGTATTAATTTATTTTTTCAATCATCAAATCCCGGGCGTTTAAACTCCATGGCTTTTGGAAAAGCAGCTAAAACATCTTTTTTTATTTTGGATAGTATTGCCAGGAAATGTAACAGATCATCCTCATATTGGGGCATTTTTTCAAGTATATATCCTAAAGCAGCAATAGAACGGTCAATTGCTATAAGTGCAATTTTTGCCGATCCGTTTTTATCATACATGTAGTATTCATCATCCTCATCCTCGTCATCCCATTCATGTTTCAAAAAAGCACGATGTATTTTGGCAGATATAAAAAAACTGTACCACTGAACAACCTCAACCGCATCTTTCAATTCCAGCAATTTTTTTTCATCAACCAATATTAATTGCTCGCCTGTTTGTTGAATATCTTCGTGATACTTTTTTAACCAGTCGGAAATATCAAAACCATATTTTTTGGATTGTTCTGTAGCATCATTTTTAACCCACTCAACTTCATAATCTTCGTCGTCGATATCGTTTAAATCAACATCTAACTCCTCAGCATTTTCCTGAATCATTTCAAAAGTTACCTCAAAAATAGTTTTAAGGTCATCCCAGAATTTTTCATTTTTTGTATCATTTTCTTCCTGATCTTCGCCAAACCCTTCAGACAAAAAATAACTACCACAACGGCTGGTAAACGGGCATCGCTCACACCATCGGTCACAATAATTATGTACACCGGGAATAAGATCTTTTCTTTTGCCTAAATCTTTTAATCGTTTACGATATTCTTCTTTCCTGTCCATATTTGATAAAATAAATGAATTAAACTTCAAACTTACAAATTATATATTTTTTTCTTAAATGATGCTTTTAATAAAATAATTAACTACCCTTAATTAATATTTGAACTGCCAATTTTTACGATTTTTTATTTAGAAAAAAATTCTAATTAAAATTTTGTCAACCCGCATTATAAAATATCTAACACACTAATTTACTGATGTTTTTGCAATATTAAATATATTTATAATACCAAAGTCAATAATTACTTTTTAAAAATCAGGGCAAAACATCAAGTGATATTTCTTTTCCTTTGAGTTAAAATTGAAAAAAATATAAAAGATGAAAGAAGTAGTAATTATATCTGCCGCAAGAACTGCAATCGGAAGTTTTGGAGGAAGTTTAGCTAGTTTCTCCGCTGTTGATCTTGGCGTTTTTGCAGCAAAAGAAGCAATAAAAAGAGCTGGAATTAATCCATCCGACATTAATGAGTCTATAATTGGAAATATACTTTCAGCGGGCGAAGGCCAAAATATTGCACGCCAAGTATCAATTCATTCAGGCATTCCCGAAACAAGTCCTGCAATGACCATCAATAAGCTATGTGGCTCCGGACTAAGGGCTGTAAGTATGGCTGCCCAGTTTATAATGCTTGGTGATGCTGATATTATTTTAGCAGGAGGAACCGAAAGTATGTCTACGGCCCCTTACTTGTTAGAGAAAGCTCGATTTGGATACAAAATGGGACATCAAGAAGTTATGGACAGCATGATTAAAGATGGTTTAACCGATGCTTTTAATAATTATCATATGGGTATTACAGCAGAAAATATTGCTGAACAATGGGAAATTAAGCGCGAAGAGCAAGATCAATTTGCTTTAAACAGTCAACTTAAAACAGAAAAAGCTCAAAAAGACGGTAAGTTTAAAGATGAAATTGTTCCTATTGAGATACCTCAAAGAAAAGGGGATCCAATAATTTTCGACACAGATGAATTTCCAAAACAAGGTTTAAGTATAGAAAAGTTATCCAATTTACGTCCTGCATTTAAAAAAGATGGAACGGTAACTGCCGGAAATGCCTCTGGCATTAACGATGGAGCAGCAATGCTAATTATAATGTCGAAGGAAAAAGCTGATGAATTGGGTTTAAAGCCAATGGCTAAAATTATCTCTTATGGAAATGCCGCACTTGATCCCAAGATTATGGGATATGGCCCGGTTCCTGCAACCAAAGCTGCTTTATTAAAAGCAAACTTAAAAATTGAAGACATGGATCTTATTGAAGCTAACGAAGCATTCGCATCTCAGTCGATTGCTGTAGCGAGAGATTTAAAACTATATCCTGAAAAAGTAAATGTAAATGGTGGTGCTATTGCTTTAGGACATCCTATTGGTGCTTCAGGAGCAAGAATTTTAACTACTTTGCTTTATGAAATGAAACGCACTGATGCCAAAAAAGGACTGGCAACATTATGTATTGGAGGTGGCCAGGGAGCATCATTAATTGTTGAAAAATACTAATAATAAAAAATAAAAAAATCATGAAAAGATTAGAAAACAAAATAGCTATAATAACCGGTGGCGCAGACGGAATAGGAAAAGCCGGAGCAATAAAATTCGCAGCAGAAGGTGCGGTAGTAATTATTTGGGATATGAACGAAGAAAAAGGAAAAGCAACTGCTAAAGAGATTAATGAAAAAGGTGACAAAGCTGAATTTTTCAAGGTAAACACAGCTATATTTGCCGATGTAGAAAAAGCTACCAATGATGCAATGGATGCTTACGGACAAATTGATATTCTTGTAAATAACGCAGGCATCACAAGGGATTCATCCTTAAAGAAAATGACTATTGAACAGTGGCAACAAGTAATTGATGTTAATTTAACCGGAGTTTTTAATTGTACTAAGCATGTAAGCCAACATATGGTTGACAAAAAATATGGAAGAATAATCAATACTTCATCGGTGGTTGCATTGTATGGTAATTTCGGACAAACCAATTATGTTGCTACAAAATCTGGACTAATAGGAATGACCAAAACCTGGGCAAAAGAACTAGGACGAAAAAGTATTACTGTAAATGCAGTTGCACCCGGTTTTATTTTAACAGATATGGTTCGTCAGATGCCAGAAGATGTGCTCAAAGCAATGGAAGCAAAAGTTCCTTTACAACGTTTGGGAAATCCTGAAGAAATTGCTTCTGCCTATTTATTTTTAGCTAGCGACGAAGCAGCATACATCAACGGCTCAGTATTAAGCGTTGATGGAGGAATGACAATTTAGTAGATGGTAAAAAACGGGAATCATCATTTTTTGAGATTCCTGTTTTTTTATTTTATCTTTTATAAATAAAATTTAAAAGTTTTTTTTACATGGCTACATCGCAACAAATCTGGGGAACGTGGATACTCATTATTTTTTACTCGGTATTAATAATATACTTTGTTGTTCGTGGAGCAATAAAAACAAAAAATCTAAGCGATTATGCTGTTGGAAACATAAGTTTTTCTCCTGCTTTTGTTGGTTTATCGCTTGCTGTTTCCATGACAAGTGCTGCAACATTTATTGTAAATCCAGGATTAATAGCCGTATATGGATTTAGTGGAGTATTATCTTTTGGAATATTTTTCCCCTTAGCTACCATCATTTCATTAATTGTTTTAACAAAAAGTTTCCGCAAATACGGGCAAACATTAAAAGCAGTTACATTGGCACAATGGATAGGAAAACGATACGAAAGTAAATACTATGCATTATTCATGGGGTTTCTTTCATTTTTACTCATTACATTCATTGTATTAATTCTTGTTGCTTTAACCAAAGTGTTATCTAAAGCCTTAAATGCAAACGAAATACTAGTTTTAGCTATAATTATTATTTTTGTTTTTGGGTACATGATGTTTGGAGGGGCTAACTCTTTAGTGTATACCAATACCATCCAGGCATTTGTGATGTTGGTGGTTGCCTTTATATTACTTTTTTCAGGATACGAATATTTCAATGGGGGTATTGATGCTTTTTTCAATAGGTTAGCACAAATCGATCCCGTATTAACAAAACCAACAAATCCTCAAAGTGTCTTATTCAGAGATTATTTTGAAATTATTTTTGCGCAATTGGTTGTAGGTGCTGCTGTGGTTTGTCAACCGCACATTATTACAAAATCGCTGTTTTTAAAAGAAGAAAAAGATGTTAACCGATTTCTTACTGCGGCCGTTATAGCTGAAGTAATTTTCTTTTCGGTTGTATTTGTGGGTTTATATGCCCGGTTAACATTCCCTGAGATGACAGATGGCGCAGAAATTATAAAAACAGATGGAATTATTTCGGCCTACGTAGTAAAAATATTCTCCAATGGAATTTTAGCGGTAATGGTTGGACTAATAGTTATTTTAGGATTAATTAGTGCTGGCCTTTCAACTCTGGAAGGTTTAATCCAGTCTTTATCAACAACAATTACTTCGGATATTATTAGACCCATTTTTGGAAAATATATTAAAACAGACAAAGCGTATATCGCACTTAATAAATTAGCAATTATATTTTTAGCTGTTGTATCTTTTTTGGTATCATTAGACCAGTTATTATACCCGAAACTAAGTGTTGCTATTCTTGCACAAAATGGAGTATACGCCTACTTTTCTGTCGCTTTTATTCCTATTGTATTCGGAATTTTTATTAAGAATGTAAATATTAAAGCACCTGTAATTGCATCAATAACGGCTTTTGTAACTCATTTTACCATTTATTACGGACTTCCTTATTTAGTCAATAATTTTGGGTTTGATTTTGGGATCTTTACAAAATATCTGGAAGGTCCTGTCAGAAATCCCGGAATTGCTTCGGCAATTGCAATTGTGTTATCAAGTATTGTTGGAATTATTACGCATCAGATGACAAAAAAAACAAAAAAAACAATAAAATACAATGGATAATTTTCAGGATATATATCAAAGCAAAGTTACAACCTTTGAGGAAGCAGTAAACCTTTTAAAAAGTGATACTGATGTAATTGTTGCCCAGTGTGCATCAGAACCTCAGGGTTGTATGTCGAAATTTCATTTAGTAAAAGATCAGGTTACCAATGTGAAGGTCTTTTCTGTACTAACTTTAAAACCCTATGACTTTTACATGAAGCCTGAAATGGAGGGGCATTTCGAATTGTGTAGTTGGTTTCATGCACCTGGATCAAGGGAAGCAATTAAAAATGGAGCCGGAACCGTTACCTATGTTCCGAATATGTTACACAGAGCGGCAACCGATCGATTGAAGGTTCGAAAACCTCATCTGTTTTTTGGCACTTGCACACCTCCGGATGATCAGGGTTTTGTTTCTTTATCCCTGGGAATTACTTATGAAAAAGAAATTATTGAGGCTGCCGAAATAGTGGTACTGGAAGTTAATGACCAGTTGCCACGTACCTTTGGAGACACGCATTTGCATGTAAACGATGTTGATTATTTTGTAGAACACTCCCAAATCCCTCCTACCCTGCCTTCTCCAAATCCTGATGAAACAGCCATGAAAATCGGAAGTAACATCGCAGAATTGGTTGAAGACGGATCTACGATACAACTGGGAATAGGAGAAATACCAAATGCTGCGGCACTATCCTTACGAGATAAAAAAGACTTGGGTGTACATACCGAAATGATGGTAGACTCTATGATGGAGCTATACAATATGGGAGTTATTACCAATAAGAAAAAAGCTTTTTTTAAAGATAAATTCGTGTGTACATTTGCCATGGGATCTGAAAAGCTTTACAAATGGCTCGATAATAATCCTGCAGTTGAGTTTTTACGTGGTAATTTTGTAAACGACCCTTGCAAAGTGCGAAAAAATTCCAAAATGGTTTCCATTAATACCTGTATTATGGTAGATTTTACCGGACAGGTAGCAAGCGAATCCATTGGGATAAATCAATATTCAGGTACTGGTGGACAAACCGATACTGCAGTAGGTGCCATTGAAGGATTCGACAAAAAAGGAAAATCAATTATAGCCTGCAGAGCAACAGCAAAAGATGGAAAGATATCAACCATTGTTCCAACATTACCGGAAGGCACAGCGGTTACTTTACATAGAAGTAACACAGATTATATTGTTACCGAGCACGGGATTGCCCGTTTAACAGGATTAACCGTAAAAGAAAGAACCGAAGCTTTAATAAGTATTGCACATCCCGATTTCAGAGAAGAGCTGAAACAAAAAGCTGAAAAAATGGGGTATTTATAATCAAAATCTGAAAAAAATGTTACCAATTAAAATAATCGGAACAGGAGTTTATGCTCCGGGCGAACCAATAAATAACGAAGAATTAAAAAAATTAGCCAATATCGATTTTGATGCTGAAAAAACGGAGTTTGGTTTAGGTATCACACAACGTCATATTGCCCACCTCCGTGGAATGGATGAAACAACGGCTGATTTTGCGACCAAAGCAGCTTTAAATGCCATACAGGATGCAAAACTAAATCCTGACGATGTTAACTTGTTTGTTGTAGCTACAGATACTCCTGAATTCATTACTCCTGCTACTTCATTAATTGTTCAAGGAAGAATCCAAAAAAAGGAAACCTGGGCATCAAGTTTTGATGTAAGTGCATCATGTGCAAGTTTCACTATTGCATTAGACAATATTGCCCGCACCATGGCTACTGATCCAAGCATCAAATATGCTGTTGTTGTGGGGGTTTACAATATGCCGGCCTATGTAAGAAAAGGCGATGCATTTGGCTATTCCATATTTGCCGATGGTGCCGGAGCTTTTGTATTGGAAAGAATGAAGGATGATTCATCTGCTTATATCAACGGACAGCTTTTAACCGATGGCACACAGTGGAATTACGTAGGAGTTTATGCCGGCGGAACAAGAAATCCGGTTACAGAAAAAGTATTAAAAGAAGAAAAATACGGATTATTAAATATTCAACCCTTACCCAGCGATCGAAATGTACGCTTATGGCCTATGGTAATTGAAAAATTGCTGCAAAAAGCCAATACAGATATCCAGGCAATTGATCACTTTATTTTTACGCAAATCAATCGGTCGGTGATAAAAAAAGTGATGGCTGCCATGGATCAACCTTTGGAAAAAACAAACTTCATCATGGATCGGTATGGGTATACCGGATCCGGATGTGTTCCCATGGCATTTCATCATGCTGTTATGGAAAAAAAAGTTAAACGTGGCGATAAAATTGTATTTGTGGCATCCGGCGCAGGTTTAGCTGTAGGAAGTAATCTCTTTATTTATTAAAAACGCAAATCATGACAGATATCAATGTAGGCATCGTTGGAACCGGCATATACATTCCTAAAGACCGAATGACGGCCAAAGAAATTTCTGAAGCTACCCATGGAGTTTGGGCAGAAGAAGCGGTTATTGAGAAACTGGGCATTATAGAAAAACCTGTTCCTGGGAAAGATGATGGAACCCAGGAAATGGGGGTTAAAGCCGGTCTGGATGCCTTGAGAAATACGGAGATGGATCCGAAAGAAATCGACTTGATTTTATGTATTGGAGAAGAGTGGAAAGAATATCCTTTAACCACCTCAGGAATCTATATTCAGGAAAAAATAGGTGCTACCAATGCCTGGGCAATTGATATTCAGCAACGTTGCGGAACAACGGTGGCGGCAATGAAAATTGCCAAAGACCTGATAATTGCCGATGAAGAAATTAATACTGTAATGATTGTCGGCGGTTATCGTAACGGAGACTTTATTGATTTTACAGATCATTCGGTTTCATTTATGTTTAATCTTTCAAGCGGTGCAGGAGCTTTAATTCTTAAAAAAAATTATGGAAAAAACCTTTTGCTAGGCAGTCATATTATGACTGATGGAACACTTGCACGGGATGCCGGCGTAGAATTTGGTGGTACTGAAAAACCTATTACTAAAGAAAATGCTGATAAAGCCTATAAATCCTTACGTGTTTTTGATGAAAAACACATGAAAGATCGTTTAAATGAAGTTTCTCTTAAAAATTGGTTTTTCTGTATTGATAAAGCATTTGAAAAATCGGGAATACCCAAAAAAAAATTAGGCTATTTAGCTGTTTTACATTTTAAACGTTCTATGAATGATTTTATGCTTGAGGAATTAGGGTTAAGCAAAGATCAGAGCATCTATTTGGAAAATTACGGCCATTTGGGACAAATCGATCAAATTTTATCACTTCATTTGGCATTGCAGAAAGGCATAATTAAGGAAGGAACAATCATTTCGATGATTGCTGCAGGAATTGGTTATGCCTGGGGGGCTAATGTTATTCGCTGGGGCAAAAAATAAAAACAAAACAGTCGCAACCTTAAAATATATACATAAAAAACTGATATAAAGATTATTGAAAAATAATTTAGATAAATACAATGTTAAGTCCACCTTTATTTAATGTAAAATAATGCTAGAGTTTGACGAATATATATATAAATTTAAACAAATATTAAAACTATGAATGCTATGAAAAACAACAATTTAATTTGGATTACAATTATCCTACTGGGGATTTTAGGATTTAGCTCATGCAGTGACGAAGCTGAAAACAAAAGTCCAATTTTTGAAAGTATTACAATCTCTGAAGACAACAAAACCGTAACAATTACATTTAGCGAACCTGTTTATGCAAATGCAGATGAAACAGGAAATCTTGAAGCAAGTGATTTAGATGTTACCATTCCGGCCGTTGATTTTACGTTTGATGTTACTCACACAGCCGGAAGCGCAAGTTTAACCATCGATTTATTAATCACATCAGTAACCGAGGGAGACGAAACAATTACTGTTCAACCAGCAAACGCCACCAGTATTTATGATGTAGAAGGAAAAGCAATGGAAATTGATGAAGTTATTACTTCTGAAAATCTTGCACAAGACCTAGGAATTATTGGAGAGTGGTATTCGTCAGGCGAAAATGTTGCTCCACTTTTAGTTGATTTTTTTGATGTAGATTCTATTTATGCTGAATTTAAGGATGATAATACTTATGAAGTAGAGCAATATAATATCGGAAATACAAGTGGAACTCCAGACCTCATTTTTACAGGTACATTTGAAATAGAGAAATCAACAGTTGGTGAAATCTGGACCATTGAGATAATTCAGGACCAACCTTTTGCAGCAACATCTGAAGGCATTTTCGAGATCAAAACATCTCCAGAAGTATTATGGTACGAGGTAGTTCAAACATCAGGCACCCAAAATGTTCCGCCTACACCCGAGGACGGATTTGGAAGTTCTAACGGAGGAACTTTAGGCGATACAAATATCCAGAAATATATTAGAATCGCAGAATAACCATCCTTAAAATTTTTTAAAGAAAATTGTAAAGTCGGATTTACAAACGAATTCGACTTTACTTTTAATCCTAGTTTTACCATGAAAAAACTAATCATATTGATTCTTTTCTTTCCTTTAATCAATTGGTGCTCGGTTTATGCCCAGGATAAAGAAAAGGAATTAAAATCGGAAAAAGATTCAAGTATTAATTACTTTGAACATGACCTGCCCTACACAGCTAAATCAAATAAAGAGTTTCAGTTCCTGGCGTTTTTTATTACACAGGGTGTAAGTTCTAATTTTTATCCCGAAAGTAGCTTATTTAACGGACAGCTGGTGGGCAGATTATTTGGAAAAAACTCATCAACAACCTCAGATACATCAACCGCATATTACGTAGAGCAAAGAATATTACCTTTCTTTATCTATCAACCCAAGTTATTTAACGGGAAGGCTATATTAAGGGCATCATTTGAAATTGACTGGACATGGGGCGATCAGGCATACGGGCTAAGTGGAAATAAAGGCTCTGCTATTTCTGCCGATCAGGTGAATCTTCAAACACAAAATATTGAGCTGGAATTGATACCCTGGAAAAACTGGTATATTAACGTTGGTTTACAGCGTCTTTACGATACACCATTCAACCCATACAGAACCTATTTTGAAAAGATGACAACCACGGGTTACAGATTGGCTTACTGGGGAACAGATGCTGTTGGTATTAGTGTGCGTTGGAATAGAGATTATTCGCAAACCAAAGCCGGTTTTTACAAACTTTACGAGAATAATGCAGAAGATTCTGACGATGTTACACTTATGGAGTTTATATATCGCAAAAAAATTTCTATGATGTGGAATGTTGGAGGGTCAGTTTATCATTTAATGGACAGAGGAAAAGGCCTGGGAGGTGTTTCTGTTTTTGGCCAGGGATTAAACAGCACTTTGGTTAATTATAATGGAGGATTCAATTTCGGCCTTGAAACGAATGATTATATCGCTGATGTTACCTGGTTAGGAACTTATTTTAGCAGGAATCCTGATTTTTGGTTAGACCGGTATTTATTAACAGGTTTTGTAAACTACAATTTGGGAACTGTAAAAACTAATCAAAACGACGAATATATAAAGAAAGCAGATATAGGTGGTTTAGCTGCAAACCTGAGGGGTGCATACCGTTATGGACAAACACTTAACGATTATTTTGCCCTTGATTTAATTTATACAACGGGTGATGGAGACGGAATTGATAATGGCAATTATTCAGGTGTTATAACAGGTAATACATGGGGTATGCCAGCATCGATTTTTATTAGTAGCGGATCATATTTATTATTTCCACATGCCAATGTAGTAAATCGATTTACACCCTTAGTGGCCGACATTTCAAATATGGGTTATGGTATTACCGGTGGAACAGCTAATTTTTACAGAGATATTATCCCTCATAAATTTAATGCAAAAGTAGGTGGAGCTATGGCATTTAGCTCGGTGGCTCCTCAAGATGCAGGAAAAAATATGGGAACAGAAATTAATGCTGCCTTGAAGTATTCCTTTGGACCTTTTATGAGCCTTGAAATGCACGGGGCATATACGTGGCTCGGCGATTTCTATGATAGCAATGAAGACAGCCATGGAACAGATATTAATGGAATATACAATACCGATCGTCCTACTAATCCATGGACCGTATTTCTGGTATATAAATGGTTAATGTTTTAAATTTTAAACAATGAAAAAGATGAAAATAAATACAATCATATTAGTCATGTTTGCTGCATTAATCACGTCTTGTTCTCCATATAAAAATATATCGGAAATGAAAACTATGAATGAACTGGATTATGATTATGAAGTAAAGCATGCCCAGCTCTTAGGCGATATTAATTTGGCCTATATTGATGAAGGAAATGGAAATGAAACCATCATATTTATACACGGTTTAGGCAGCTATATTCCGGCCTGGAAAAAGAATATTAATGAGTTAAGTAAATCATACAGATGTATTGCCATTGATTTACCGGGATATGGTAAATCATCGAAAAATCCACATAGTGGATTAATGAGTTTTTATGCAAAGGTTGTTGCAGAATTTATCGACCATCTGGATTTAGGCAAAGTAACTCTTGCAGGACACTCGATGGGCGGACAAATTTCTATGGTAGCAGCCTTGCATTATCCCGAAAAGGTTAAAAAATTAATTTTAGTTGATCCTGCCGGATTTGAATTGTTTCATCCCGGCCAGCGACTCTGGTTCAAAGATGTTATGACCCCTAACCTGGTTCGACTAACAACCGTTGAAGCCATCGAAACTAATTTAGCATCAAATTTTTACAACATGCCTAAAGATGCTTTATTTATGATCGAAGACCGCATAGCCATGAGAACAGCTGATGATTTCGAAAACTATTGTTATGCCGTTAGCCAATCGGTTACAGGAATGGTTGATGAACCAATATTTAACAAACTAAAATACATCGAGCAACCTACCCTGATCTTTTTTGGCGAAAACGATAACTTAATACCCAATCGTTATCTTAACCCGGGAAAAACAGAACCTATAGCAAAAGCAGGTGCTAATGAGATTAAAAACAGCAAACTTATTATGGTGCCCAAATGCGGACACTTTATGATGTACGAAAAATCAGAAGTTTTCAATACAGAAGTTAAAAATTTCCTAAAATAATACGTATAAAGTAGCTGTCCAAAAAGTATTAAAAACTTGTAAATTGATTATTTTTTTACTTCGCGAAACTTTGTGTCTTCCCTGCCATGCCGGCAGGCTGTTGTCGATTAAAGGAATCACAAAGTACCACAAATACTTTTTGGACAGCATCTTTATATTTTTATTCACAAAAAAATGGAATCAACACAACTTTTCTCAAAAGATTATTGTAAAATCTTCTACAACAGTAAGGATAATTATTTAAATGTACAGTGGTATGGATTTCCACGAAGTACTGATTTTAGATATGCTTGTATGAAAGTTCTCGATTTTATAAAAGAGTATAATACAGGGAAATTACTTACCGATAACCGAAATGCCAAAGTATTTTCGGTTGATGATCAAAAATGGTTAAATAATGAATGGCTTCCGCAAGCTTTAGAAGCTGGTTACTATTGCTCTGCAACTTTAATTAAAGATGATGTTTTTGTAAAAAATGCTATTACAAATATCACCAATAAAAGAGACAAAAAAAGTGTAAAGACCAACATGTTTACCGATGAAGATGAAGCAATAACCTGGCTGTCTTCTCAATAGATTTTATCTCATATCAGTTTTTTTCTTTACAGATTTTTTTTACCTTTTCTACCTGTTTAAAATAGCAACCCATGAAGCAAAAACTTCAGAGATTTACGGAATTTGCCAACTCTTTATATCCACACGAAATTGATTATTTATTATCAGTTCAACAATTTGCAACCAAAGAAAACATCAAGATATTAAACCTTATAAACTACAACAGTAAAAATTATTTAAATACTTTACCATATGATGGCAGCTTAGACAAAAGAAAATACTCCTACATAAAAAATTGGATTGAAAAAAACTTAAACGATATTGATGTTGATTACTATTACGATTGGTTAATAGGTATTGAGAAACAAATAATGACCGATTCGATTATGCCTGATGAAGAAAAGGACTTACTTGAAAAAACAATTACTACAACACCTACTCATTACTATTTTATAAGGTTTTATGAACTTCTGCAACATTATCGCGACTATTTATTAATCCGTGTCCGTAATCAATATTATGAACCTGTTTCGAATTATCTTGAAAAATATAATAACCAGTACCAATTAGCAACAGAATTAAACAAAAAATTAAATAGCGCAACATTAGATATTATCAAACAACATTCTACATCGCAAATAAAAACAGAATCCAAACATTGGGAAAAATTTTTGCGAAATACTTTTCTTGATCAATCTTTGGATGGATACACACGTTATAGAGCGGTTGTTCGATTAACATTTCTGTATTATAACTATCGCGACTTCGATAAATTAAGATGGATATATGATCTTTTGGACAAAATGTTTAAAACAAATATTTTTTATTCGAAAAGAATCCTTGCTAATTACTATGCCAACCGCGCCATGATGCATTCAAAATTAAATGAACTGGATTTGGCAGAAAAATATGGGTATTTATCTATTAGACAACACAATAGTGATTACTTATTCTATCTGCTTAATTTATGCGGAGTACTATTAAAAAGTTGTAAAAATAAAGAAGCGTATCAACTTATGAACAAGTCGATACCCGAATTAAAAAAAACAAATAGTTTTTATTATAAAATTGGTTTTGTTGCATTTTATATTAAAACTTTACTGGCAAATAATTATATTAATAAAGCTGTTAGTTATGCCGAAACATTTCTTGATGGCTATAAAAAAGAAGTTTTAAAGCACAGGTGGCATTTATTCTTTAGCATTTATATAAGAGCTTTGTTTCAAGCCGAAAAGTATTCTAAAATATTATCTATTACCAGGCGATATAATTTAGTAAATAAAGAAAAACAGTTTATCGGGCGTGCAAAATATTTACCAATTATTTTCTGGTATAACAGCGTTGCAAGTTATATCGAAGGAGGCATATCCGAAAAAAAATTACAGGAAACTATTATTAAATCAGGACAATCATTAATAAAACATAAATATAAATCAATTAAAATACGAGAATTATTAGATGAATTAGCAGAAATGATGCCCCAAATAACCAAAGAAATTAAAATAAAACTCAAGCTGTAGTTAATTAATAGTTACATGCTGCATATTAGATTTACCGTAGAATATTTTTATGGTAAATAATAAAAAAAAAAGGGATTACAACATTGCAATCCCTTTTATTTTAATCAAGGTGATAATTTAAGCTTCTACTTTTGCAGGCTCTAACTTAAAAGCAACAACCTCGGTAATGTATTTATCCTCACCTTTTTTATCGGTATATTTTCGGGTATTTAGTTTACCGGTAACCGAAACCAATTCGCCTTTTTTCAAAAAGCTCAAATCCTCATCCTTTTTATTTTTCCAGTAAGCAACATTATGCCAGGTGGTGTTATTAATCCACTCATCATTTTTGTTTTTAAAGCTCTCGTTGGTGGCAATACTCATACTTACAAGCGTGCGTCCGCTTTCAAATGTTTTTTCTTCGGCATCGCGTCCGAGGAATCCCTGAATTTCTACTTTGTTCATTGTTTTTTCCATGATTTTTAATTTTTAAATGGTTTTACAAAAATTTTCTGATACAAAGTAAAGGCACTATTCATATACGATTCGGTTATTAAATGGGTATAGTCGGTTAACATTCGTTTGTTGTCGTTTGTAATTGGTTGAAAATTATTTTATATTTGATAATCAGACACTAAAAAATTAAAATGATGAGTGAAAATTCTACCCGAAAATGCCCTGAATGTGGCGAAAAAATTATAGGCCGTGCCGACAAAAAATTTTGTTCCGACCAATGCAGAAATACTTACAATAACAAATTAAACAGCGATGCCAGTAATACCGTTCGGAATGTTAACAATATTCTGCGAAAAAACCGCCGTATACTGGTCGATCTGAATAAACAATCGGGTAAAACCATTGTAAATAAAGAAACTTTACTAACCAGTGGCTTTAATTTTACCTATTTCACGCACACCTATACCACCAAAAAAGGCGATGTTTACCATTTTTGTTACGAGCAGGGATATCTTTACCTGCCCGATAAAGAACTTTATTTGCTGGTGGAGAATAAAGAAAATATAAACTAAAGTCCGGTGCTGACTAAAGAATAAACTCCACTTTTTTGCGGTTTAAACATTTTCTGCTATTTTTAAATAAAATAAACTGGCAAAGTCTGCTTATGAACCCTTGAGGGTTTATACTGTTGGTAAAATGTGAGTAGATAAAGTTAGCACCCATTTTAGGTTACAACGTGACACAAAAATTATGAATTGGTCAAAATTAAATGAAAATAATTACATAACGAAAATTAACAATCTATCATATAATGACTGGAAACCTTTGCTGAATTTGATACCAGAGATAGAACAGACATTAAACTTTGGAGAAATAGATACAAAATTAATTGGAGAAGGAACAATTGAATCCCCTTATCAATTACCTCATTATAAATCTGCTCCAATAGTAAATGAATTTCATGATATTGTTTATAAAATACCAATAGTTATTACTTTTCAATGGATGGAATGGAAAAAACTGGAAACTTATGTTAAAAATACGGATTTCGATTTTGATACAATTGATATATAATTTACCCCAAAATTAGGACAACAAGTTTAGTTCAAATTTATTAAATTG
>CAZSIC010000044.1:0-25495 GCA_964606845.1 uncultured Bacteroidales bacterium | reverse complement strand
AAGAAAAATTACAAATTTTTCGAAAAACACAAGCGGAATTGCACCTGTCTGCCGACAGGCAGGAACTCCGCTTAACAAGGCTATGTTTTCTCACTGATAGTGACTTTTTTATATCAGGGCAGCTATGAAGATGTGAATAAACGCCTGTTTTAATGGCATTTTTTATGCCCTTTTATTCTGTTTTAATAAGTTTAATCGTTTGTGTCCCTAATCTAAAAAAGTAAATATTCGGATTCAAATTCGATATATCGATTGTTTTATGGTTGGAATCAACATTCCCGGATAGCACCTGTTCTCCAAGTAACGAATAAATGGAATAATCCAAATTCTCTGAAATATCCATTATAATTGTTATTGATTCTGATGCCGGATTGGGAAAAACATGTAGTTCTTTCCTTTCATTTAAAGGTTCATTAATTGTTGATGTGCTATATTCAATTAATCCATTGATATCATATTGCGATAAGAACTTCCATACCTCTACACTTGCAGAAATATCCATATTACCCCAGGCGCCGGGCCAATCATGACCACCGTTATACACTTTAAAATGTTCTGTTGTAACATAATTGTCGCCCTCGCTATAAACTATATGATCTACAGTACTACCATCGGAAGCATTTATATCTGGAACATTAGAAACTGAAGGTGTTAAATTACAGTTATTAAAGTTTACCCAATATTGCAATACATCATTAATTGATTCTGTCCACGTTGGATCGCCATCATAGGGAACAGTTCCATCTTCTGTACCATGAATTTGCAAAACAGGAGTTGG
Source organism: uncultured Bacteroidales bacterium (assembly GCA_964606845.1). Taxonomy (GTDB): domain Bacteria; phylum Bacteroidota; class Bacteroidia; order Bacteroidales; family UBA12077; genus UBA12077. The sequence goes on along the minus strand of CAZSIC010000044.1, from coordinate 24,717 downwards.
ATGTTGTGGATTGCAATTATTATAGGTTTGCGGCGTCATTGAACCAGTAACAGATGCTATTGCAGCTATCCGGTTGCTTAGTTGACAAGAAAGCAAAAAGCTCATATATCCTCCATTTGACATTCCTGTACTGTAAATTCTATCTTGATCGATATTGTAGTGTGCTGAAACGGTATCCAACAAATTGGAAACAAAGCCAACATCATCAACAGTGCTGCCCAAAGTCAATCCTTCCACATTCCAGTGGGTTACTCCATTTAACAGCGTTCCTTGCGGGTGGATTAGAATAAATCCAGCAGTATCCGCAATTGATTTGAAATTGGTGTAGTTAAAATTAGTTTGAGCATTACTTGAGTAACCATGAAAACTCAGGATAAGTGGACTCTGTGTAGCAGGATCGTAAGAAGCTGGTATATATAGAATGTACTGCCTGATTAAACCATCATGATTTATTGTTCCGTTAATTGTCTGCTGCGCATTTATCCCACTGAATGCAGAAAATAGTGCAACCAAAACGGTTATAATTTTTGTTTTCATAGAGATAGTTTTACAATTGATTTATCATTATTCAACGTTGTGTATTGTTTCCATCACCTTTCTTAATGCTTAAACCAAAGCTTGCCAAATACTTTTTTGGGAAATCTTTTATATTGTTAGTGACAATAAGATTTGCATTTGGCTTGATTGCCACAGCTAAAACATGTCTATCTTTTTCATCTGGAAGGTTTAATCCATCTATAAGGGATTCATAATTGTAGATTCAACTATCAAATGTGTCGCATTTGATAGTTGAATCTACACCTGCCAATGTTTATCCTTGTATTGCCGGTTTTTATAGCTTACTAAAGCCAACCTCTCAGGCATTGGCATAGCTAGGCCCAAAGCATTAATAACAGCACCATACCCTACAAGTCTTGCTTTTTCCGGTGCAACTTTTCCGTGAAAAACGGTTATTTCTTGTGAAAAATGATTATATTCCATATTAATTTGTGAAAAATGATTACAAACATCCGTCTGTCTAAATGTAATCGGTAAACAAATCTGCAGAGTTTTTGGCAATTAGAAATGCAGATAAAATGGCAACAATAATGCAGAACTTTTCATGTCAAAAATAGATAAAAATTATTCATTATTAAAAATTGTTTTCCTGTTTTTCATTCTATAGCTTTTACCTGAAAGATTTATAACCTCACAACGATAAAGCAACCTGTCGAGCAGGGCAGTTGCCAACACTTCATCATCAAGCATTTGTACCCATTGTTTTGGGGATTTATTAGTAGTTATAATAAATGCTGTTTTTTCAAAAAGCAGGTTAATAAAATTAAATAAATTCACAGCTGTTGGCTTATCTAAAGGGAAAAGCATGATATCATCAATAACGATAAGGTTCGCCTTGACTAATCTTTTATAATCAGCCAACGCCGACCTGGTATACTCTTTCATTTTGAGCATATTTATAAGCTCATCCATCGTCCTAAAATAAGCTTTATAACCACTTTTTATAGCATCATAGCACAAGCCGGATGCAATATACGATTTACCGGTTCCTGATGGCCCCATTAGAATAATATTATAAATCTGGTCTAACCATGTGAGCTCCCTGAGTTGATTTAATTGCGTTTTACTTATTCCATTATCAACTGTATACTCATACTGGCTAAGGTCATGATTTAAAGGTAATCGGGCAACTTTAAACTGTCTTTCAAGGCTTTTAACTTCCCGTACATTTGCTTCGATTTTAAGAAGTTCTGTAAGGTAATCCAGATAGCTGATTTGTTTTGTTTGTGCATTTTGTAAAACCTGTTCAAAGTTTTTGGCAATTCCGCTGAGCTTAAATTGGTGGCAGTAGTCCTGTATAATCTTTGTTTTTTCCATATTAATTTGTATTTGACATGAGTAATTCGTAATCTATTATTTCACTGGTGTTTGGTTGCATTTTGTTTATTTTACACATATTTTCAGGTAGTGTTTTCACATCCGGTGATTTTATTGTTTCCGGATTCTTACTTTTTTTCTGGTGCATTTTTATTGCAACAGCCTTAAAGTCCGGGGCACTATAGATATTGTTATTAAAACAAAATTCAAGTGCTTCATTGATGGCGGTTTCACAGAGTGATTCAAAGCATTTGTTGATTATTTGTATTTGATCTCGTATATATCTGGGTTTTTTGGACCGTATACATTCAAAATACCTGGTAGCCACAGATGGTAATGAAAACTTTGCGGCAACATCAATGATTAGCTGGTCAATCTTTGCGCTTTTATCCCGTTTGTGATTATTGTTTATGATTGTTTCCCCTTTCCCCTTAGATAGCTTAAATCGGCATATCTCTTGCCCGGACAGATCGTTAATAATGATTTGTCCTTGTTGTGTTTCAGCAACTTGCACCCGAGTACCTTTATCTTTCCATGTCCCCACGGGAAGTGAGTATAAATTGCTTTTGTAAGAAATAGCATTGTCCTTTCTTACCGTATAAAGCTTTGCCTGGTCAAATTGAAGTTTAACGGGTGAAAATTCAGATAAGTATTCTTTTTCTTTGTTCCATTGCTCAAAAGGGGATATTTTGGTCTTTCCATGAGGTAAATAGTTTGCAGTCCTGTTTAGCCATGCAGTGGCTTCATCGTTTAAAGTTTCAAGGTCAAAATATGAGCGGTTGTAAAGAAAATTTTGTTTTACATACCTCACTACATTCTCAATTTTTCCTTTTGTCTCGGGATCTGATTTTCTGCAAAAATATGTTTTAAACCCACGGTTTTTAACATAACTTTTAAAGACAGAAGTCAGAAGAAGGTCTCCGGCATTTTCATCGTGGAGAAAAACTTTATCCTGGTCGTAAACCATTTCTTCCGGTATGCCTTTGAAAAACTCAAATGCTTTTTCATGAGCTTTTACAGCAAGCGAACTTGTAAATGGTGAGTCTGAAAAATAAACATATTTATAACGGGAGCGGCTCAACACGATGGTGAAAAAATAAACTTTTTTAACACCACCAGTGCTTTTTCTCATATTATACTCACCAAAATCAACTTGCGCTTGTTTACCGTATGGAAGTTCCTCAACAATTGAATAATCCCTGTCTTGTTTAACCTTGGGGATGTTATATTCCTGCCGTACCCACATAACAAAATTATATACTGTTTTAGGGTTCACTAAAGGGAACTTTTCATCAAATTCTTTTAACCAGTCGTGCATCTGTGATGCAGACGTTTCAGGAAACTTATCAAGTTTTATTTTTACAAAAGTTTCATATGGAGCCAGTTCTTTGGGGCGATTGAATTGAGATGATAAATACATTTCATATTCCCGCTCATCCATGGAAAGTAATTTTCTTACCGTCCTCCAATTGATGCTTAAAAAATCAGCAATATAAGAAATACTATGGCCGACTCGTCTCATTTTATGGATTTCATGATACATGATCAACTTGTTTAAATATCTATTCATAATTACCAGTTTTTAATTTCTGGTAAAGTTGACTTTTTTCGAATGATGATCTGGCCAAATTTGGCCAGATCATCATTCGAAAACTCTGCATCATTGTTGCCAAAAACTATGTATTCCTATTTGCCAAAAATTGTGTATTCTTATTTACCGATTAGATCTAAAAACCGTTTTTTTTAAATATTAACTCAAACATAGTGATTTTTTTGGGTAATTAAGGCTACTTTATACCTGACTTAAAAAGTTAATCAATTGTTTTACAAAATTTTTATGGGCTTATTTAGACTTAGAATCATCTTAATTCGGCTTTAAAAATTAAATCCTTACCAAAACGGGAAAACGTTAGGGTTAAAATAAACTTTTAATCCTTCTCAAAAATCATATCATTTTCCATAGTACCGGTTTCGTCAACACGGGATTCAGATTTGGTGCTTCGCACCATCCGAATCCTTAGTTGTTGTATGCTAGGCTTTATTCATTTTTCAATTACAGAATTAATATTGAAGTAACGAAAACCACCATTAGTAAACCAGTCTGAAAGAACGATTTCTTTAGTTATCTCATAATTTTTGCCAATTTTTAAAACATTGCTATAGTTGTTAAAATTATTACCACAAAGCACTAAATTATAATTTGATTCATTATCAGTGAGTAAAACAGATTCATAATTTTCCCCCTTATATGTTTTACCTAATTTAGTTTTTAAAACCCTACCTTCATAAACAACAAATTTAGAGGCAATCATAGTATGATTATATTCTAAATCAATCAGTTTTATATTTGTTAATTTATCGAGCAGAATAGGTTTTCCTGTTTCATTTACGGAGTTATTAAGTGAAAAGTTTGTGAGATTATTATTGGCAAAAGAACTCACTCCAATTTCTTTCAAAGAATCAGGAAAAGAAACACTAGATAATTTGTTATTTTCAAACGCGTGAGCCTTTATTTCTAATAAATTTGAATGAAATTGTACATCCGTCAACATATTATCCGCAAATGACCAATATTCAATTATTATTAGTTTTTCTGGAATGCATAGCTTTTCTAATTTATTATTTTGAAAAGCACTGATCCCAATTTCTTTAATTGAATTTGGCAATTCAATATTAGTTAAATAATTATTTCGAAATGCATTAGTTTCAATTTCGGTAACAGTATTTGGGATTTTAATTCCAGTGAGCTTGCAATTTTTGAAAGTATCTTTACCAATCTTTATAACTATTAATTTGTCAATTGATTCAGGTATTTCAACGTTCGTTTCTTTTCCAATATATTTTGTAATAGTAACTGAATTTTTATTGACCTTGTATTTAAATTCTTTTTTTGTGTTTTCCATTTTTATATTTATTGAAGTATGTTTTCCATGTGTTCGAATCCTTTAAGAACTAAACCTACACTAGTTGAATACTTAGGGTGGTTAACTTTTGGGATTGAATCGGTTGTTACATGTTGGATAGGAAAACCGATTTTTACATCTATTCCAGTTTTGAATTTAACTAATTCAGGTAAATGTTTTAGTAATGCTCCACCACCAGTTAGAATTATTCCTGAGTTTAACTTGTCAATATGTCCCGAGTTTTTGATTTCCGAAATTACAGCGTCTAAAATATCTAAACTTCTCCACTGAATGATTTGTGCCAAGTTTTTTATTGATATTTTTTTAGGTTCAGGTTCATTTATTCCGGAAATTGAAACGACACTATCTTCTTTAATTTGATCGCTAAATGCATCACCATAGTTAATTTTTAATAGTTCCGCCTGATGTTGTGAAATCGAAAATTCTTCTTTAATATCTCTTGTAATAAGATCCCCGCCAAAAGGAATAACAGCCATATGTCTGATAATATTATTATGATAAACAACAATATCGGTTGTTCCTTTGCCTATATCAATTAATGCTACACCATTTTCCTTTTCGGATGATGTTAAAACCGCATCGGATGAAGCTAACAATCCAATTACCATGGCATTTGGAATTAATCCTGCTTTAGTAATACAGGTGTTGATGTTTTTTATCGAATCCTTGAGATTAGCTATGAATTGAGTATTATTATTAACTTGTATATTGAAAGTATCAAAAGGTTTCTTAATATACTGGGCATTAATACCAACATAAACACTGGAAACATTCTTACCAGTTGAAACCATGAGATCTTCAAGGGAATTCTTAATTATATTTACAACATCTTCGATATTTAAAACAATCCCATGCCTTATTCCATTTGATGCCATTTCGTTTAATCCAAGAATCTCAACCTTGCCATTTTCATTTATTTTACCAACGGTAGTAACAATCTTAGCTGTTCCAACGTCTATTGCTGCAACCAAATTTTGTTTATTATTCATATTATTTTCTTTAGATACTCCATTTTGTTATTTATTAATATGAATCTTAGCATATACCTTATTCTTTACTTCTTTTGTTTGAAGTATTATTTTTATTAATCAACCATGCTAATCTTTCTTTATCAAATTTGTTCATGTATTTAAGCGTTTTAGTAAAAATAAAAGGAGTTTTTGACAGTTCATTGTATTCAAAATCATCAATAATCGTATTTTCACATCTCTTTTTAATTACGTGAAATCCATTTTCAAACACAAAATCAAAACCAAACCAGATATTTGTTAAATAACCATTTTTTATAAATTTATTTATGCCAAAAAAGTTTGTAGCACCGCTATTTGCAACAACAATAATATCTGGATTAATATTTATGATTATTTTATATGTTAATCTTAATTGCTGGACAATAAACTCTACATCATTTTTAATAATTTCCAAAAGACTTTTTTGATTTGTTTCTCTAAAGAATAATAAATCAATATATGCCCAATTGTCACCATAATTAGTTTTAGCTATTAAATCACTAAAGTTTTTATAATGTTTCGGATAACCATTTACAGCTTTTTTTACATCATAATAATATGATTCAACTTTTGCTCCTTTTGAAAATGATGGATTCATTCCAATAAAAAGGATTGAATTTGTTTTAATATTATTCATATCAGAAAACACAAAACCTCTTTCAATTATTGATTGAATATCAGTATTTGATGATTTATAACTAAATATTTGTTCTAATTCTTGTTTTACTTCTAATGAATTTATTTTTTTTACTTTTTTCATCTCTTAACTATTTTGATTTATAACGATGTTCTTAACAACAAAAATGATATTAGAATTAGCATTTCCCAATCCAATATACTATTCATCTTTTACGCAAATGGTTAGTGTTTTTTCTAAATACATGATGAATATGTAATTTTTATATAGTTTTGCTATTTCAAAAGTAAGTACTCCATTTTGCTTCTGAAACTTGAAAATCGACTTTTTCACCCAATTGCAAATAATATACAGAAATTCAGAGTGTTAAAATTTGATTAGCGGATATTAAAAACTTTGTGATGAATGAAATGGTAATGTTTTAATAACTTTCATTGTTTTGGGAAAAGTGATAAATATTTAGAATAAACCAATCTAATAGTTTAGTTAAATATTTCAGTAAGATATAATTTTTTATCTGGTTTATATGTTTCAGTTTTAATTTCAGGAATATATCTTATTATAATTCATGTTTAGACATATAATAGTATTTTTTCGAGCATTGGCAAAAATTGCACTCTTTTGCAAATTTTGTTTTGAAGGTTGGTTTATACGATTTGCAAATGTGTATGGCTTTCTAGTCGTTATTGTTTTTTTTCTTTAAATCGTACTTCACTTTCTCCTTATATATTTTTGAATTTGGGTTTTTGATTTCCTCCCTACTTATCAAATAATGATTACGTAGAAAGTCTTTTGTTTTATGTGAACAATTTAAACTACCAATGTCAGTAAAATCATTCTTCTCTATTATTGTTTTTATAGTATTCAAATCACTGTTAGAAAAATTATTGAACTCATCCCACCATCTTTCAGAATATCCCATATCTTTAAAAAAGAACCTGAAAAGAATATATGTTTCAGGCATATAAAGAAGTTTAAAGAACTCATCTTCGTCATGTCCAAATGCCTCATAAAAAAATGATTTACCTTTTCCAATTTTGCCTTTTGTAGCATTTAGTATTGTTTGAACAGCCCGAATGAACTTCCTGTTCCAATGTTTGCCAATAAAGTTTCTATTTGAATACCATTCGTTTCCATTGATTGGATGGTATTTCATAGGAAAAGAGTATATATTAATTCCAAGTGTTTCACATAGATCTACATTTATTTTAAGTCTTTGATATAATTCAATCGGCTTATCCGTTTCATTGTATAATAGATAGTTGGACAAATGTTTAATACCATATTTCGCTGCTTGTTCAACAGCTTTTAGATAAATTTTTTCATATTTCATGCTGTCAAATGCGATTCTTAAAGGTTTAATTGGAATTTCACTTAACAACTTCATTTTATTTTCATCCTGAACAAGTAACCTCGCATCAACTCCCTGATTAAAATCAACATATCGTTTTTTTGGAGTTTTGTTTCGATAATTTTCATAAAGTTCTTTTACTTCAGGATAAATGGCTAATATATTTTCTTTAGATGTTGTATTTATTGATAATAAGCTTAAAGTTTCCATCAAGTTATAAAGTTGCTGTTGTCTAGCACCTTGCAATTTGCTTAGGAGTTGATGTAACAGATTATATGATTTTCGAATGAATGCCCGGTCATTAAAACCTGATTTTAAATTTTTGATAGATATATCTAATTGGTTAGGCTCAATATATTTTGAATCATTTGTATACCCGATTTCCTTTATTTCTTTTATAATTTTATGAAAACAATCTGATGCCAAAACATTATTGTCCAACAATAATAGGTTTCTTTTTTCTCCATATGTTTTAGAGGCTTCTTTAATTTGTTTTTTGATAGAAATAAAATTTTGAAATTGTGGTTCAAGTTTAGGAACTGCACAAAAAGAACAATTTCGAATACATCCTCTTGTTAAATAACCATAATAAGCATTGTTTTCAGGATATTTATAATCAATTTCTTCTAGTATAGAATAATCCAGAGGTAAATCATCAATAATTATTTTATTATCATCAAGAACACCTGCTTTGTCTAAAAGACCATTGTGAGGTTTGATTCCTGTTTTGCTTTCAACTTCTTTAGCAAGTACTGTAGCCAGCACCCCACCAACTTTCAATTCATTTATATCCTTAACTATTTTTTTTGCAAATTCAATTGTTTCAATAGTTATTTTCCAGTGAAATGTAAAAAGGGTTGTAATACATATTCTATCCCACTTTGGTTTGTGAAAATATTCCCCTTTTCGATATTGATTTTTATAATATTCAAACCAATTATCAAGAGCAAGTGCATATTGTGATTTATTTATTAATTCAAGTTTAATTGTCCTAATACCTCTGAATATGTATTGGGAAATGTCCTTTCTATAGTCGTTCCAGTTTATTGTACTATCAATTTCTAAAATTTTATCAATTAATTGACAACAAATATCTTCAAGAATAAATTTTTTTAAGTCACCTTTATAAAAAACTACATTATCTCCCAATTTACGGTGATAAGTAGCAAGCTTCATCAAACCTATTGGAGGGTATTTGTTTTTGTAATTTGGTTCTAATAATAGAATATTTCTTTTGCCCATTACTTAAATTCTTCTTCGATTTTTTGTTTTAACTCTTCCCCTCTATCTTTTAAGTCGGGTAACATTAGGTCAATAATTTCAAAAATCTTTCTAACAACTTTTTCTTGTTTCCGGTCTAAGTTGAGTTTTTGAGAACGATATTTTGCTTTATTATTTTTATTCTCAATTGTTTGAACTTCTTCGACATCAGGTATTGAATCATTTCCAACAATCTTGTCATAGATTTTATTTAATGTCGTGTCATTAGATGCCTTCTCTTTGAAGCGATGTATTTCTTTTCTTTTATTAGCTGCTTCTGCCTTTGCTTTTTCAAGGTTTTCAATTAGTTCGGTTTCCTGTTGTTTACTCGAAAAAGTGCCAGTTTCTTCTTTTTCGTTATAATTCGTCTGTATTTCTTTGTAGGTATCAATTTTCCTAACAGCGTTTTTCAGTTTATTAGCATCATGGTATAGTCTGTAAAATTTCCCATAAAAAAGCTCTTTTAATTCTTTGTTGAGAAGTTTGGAAGTACTATTCTCATTAAAATAATCCCTGCGAGAGTTTGGAATTAAGTTATGATGAAATCCATGCACTTCTCCAATAAAATAAAAATTCCCTCTTTGTTCTTTATGGAGTTTCACCAATGCGTTTTCTGAACCTATTTGTATATTACCTTTACGTAATCGAATGCCTCTTGCAATATTTCCTTTTGCCGGAATTTGTTTATCAAATTTTGATATTCCAAACCAACCCCAAGCAATGATTTCTTTTTTTTGATTAAGAATTTTAAACGTGTCTATATCGAAAATCTCGTCATATTTTTTATATGGAGCATTGCTCTCATAAAAAGCTGAAGAGTAAGCTTTGAAAAGTCTATCAGTATTTATAAAGATACAATATTCATCAATGAGCAAATTCTCCTTTTTCAATTCATCATGTATCTTACTTTTAAATATAAAATGTGGGGCAAATGGAACAGGAGCAACCATAGACAAGTATTCTTCTATACTCTTTTTGCACAATAACTCTGAATTACTTACATTTTCTAATATTACCTTGAAAAAATGTTCTTCTGCTTCAGTTTTTTCGTGGTCGACACTAATCACGGAGTTTACAACCGTTGCTGCATCTAAATCAAGTTTATGGTCATTTAATTTTTGTTGGAGACTTTCGGCATTCCATGTCATTATACTTTTAACATTTTCCCCTTTATAAGATGTCTCAAAAATCAACTTACTACAATAACCTAACCCACCAAGCCTACCTATACCTCTAAAACCTTTATCTTTTGTCTTATCTTTTGTTGAAAGAGCAATATTAGCTAATATTGAAAAAAAATCATCTGATTTAATTCCGGTGGCATTATCTTCAATGACAATTCGCTTTTCTTTGGCGGCAATAGTAATATGAATTTTGCCTTCATTTCTAGTATCTAAAATGCCAATTTCTACTGCTTTATCAATTTGGTCTGCGGCATTTTGGATGTACTCCCTGTAAACAAACCTTGCATCCTCATACATCCCGGATGTCAATGTTTCAATAACGGTTTTTCCAATTCTAATTTCTGACATAACTATTTAAACTGTTTATATAATGGTTTTGGGAATTTTACATTTAATAACGACCTAAAGATAGGATTTTGGATTATATATTCACCTTGCTTTAATCTTGTCATCATGTTTTTATATACAGATGGAACAAAACGGTAATCATTTTTTGAAATTTCGATTTCATTTGTACGCCCGAAGGCATGTGTGGAGCAATTTCCTTTTACTCTATCATGGATAACACTTTTAAATTGCTCTGCAGAAAATAAAACAATTCCAAGAGACCGTCCTCTTTCAGCAATATCAATTAATTGTCTTAAAATGGGAGAATTTTTAGGAACATCACTTGATGCATATTTGTTTAACTCATCAATAAAAATGATTATTTTTGATGGTATATGTTGTTCCTCTACATCCTCAAATTGACCTAATTTTAAATCATAAACAGCTCTCATTACATCACCAAAAACGAAACTTTGTAATCCTTCGTCAAGTTTTGCTATATCAACAACAAAAATATCATTTTTTCGAATTGATTTTATCGCATTTTGCATCCTAACTTCTTTATCCTGTTCAGATGCCCGAGGTGCAAATATTGGGTTGTTTTTTGTTGATTTGTTAACTATTCTCTTAAATTTCCTCCAGCTCGAAACAGTTATTTCTTTATCTTTAGAAGAACCAGGCTTGCAATGTTCATCAACTTCATTTCTAAATTGTTCCCAATTTCTAATATTGCCAAAATTACCTTGTTCTGAAATGATGTAATTAATAATAGAATCCATTGTTTGTGTGGGGTCATCAACATTTGAAAATAATAAATCAAGATTATCCTTATCCAATTCAAAAATATATTTATATTTATATGCTTTGTCCATTTCTAATTGTGATTCAATTTCTTTTTTACTTGCATACGTATTTGTAATTGAATTATCTGAATATGGATAAAAATATTTAGTATTGCTAAATGGCTTATCATCTAACCCAAGATTATTATAAATTTCATAATCAGTTTTAGTTAATTCGTCATTGGGTTCGTCAATTGCTAATAAATCTTTCCCTTTTACATTTAGCAATACAAAAGCAACATCATCATTTATTTCATTCTTATGATTAAGATATTTATGTTGAATTGATTTTAGTAAAAACATTGCGTATGATGTTTTTGATGCTAACCCAGAAATCCCAGAAATATTTAAATGTGCTCCTTCTGGTCCAATTAAAAAATCTGAGTTAAAATGAATTGGTAAACTGACTTTTTTATCCTCTCCAGCACTTTCATACATTTCAAGATACCCACAAACCAATGGGTTTTTAATTTTATCTAAACCCAAAGCCTGTTTTATTTCCATTGCATTTGCCAAATTAACTGCTTCTCCGTCTCTCAAAGGGATATAAATATTCTTTGTGTTACCAATAACCTTAGCACGAACATAATTCATTCCTATTCGCTGTGTATTTGGCTGAATGCTTAAATCTCCAAAATCATTTGAAATATAACTTGTTAGATAACTCGCAGTATCTGTTATATGTGAGATTTCCTCAATTACACCAAATGTTACCGATTCATTGATATGATTTACTTTTATAACATCAAACGGACTTAAAATCATGTTCTTTGATGTCCAGAAATAGAAGTCGTCAATTGTAGTCGGTTTCTTCTCTGTTGCTGCTACTTTGCCAATTACATTATTCATTTAAAATAGATTTATAAAATATTGATTACTAAGATACTTACTTTTAATAAATGATTCTGTCAAGAATACGGGGTATAAATGATTTGCCCATCTATTGTCTTTTCCATAACAAACAGGATTTCTTTCATTAATAAGATGTGCGCTTATCATATCTATTTCCCGCGAGTCTAAACCGTATTCTTGTTCATCTTCAGATACGAGGATTTTTTCAACTTTTACAATTCCCTCAAATGGACTGGATGTGTATTTTGCATCTCTGATACGTAGATACCAAATCGCAAATTTTACAGTTCCTTTTTTTCCTCTTGCAACAAAAGACTCAAACATGTAAGCTGGAGTTCGATGATACAATCCCAATTCCGCTATTTTTTTTGCATTACTCTGCCCTTTCTTATCCGAACATTTCTCAGGATTAAATGATTTTGATACCCCAACAACGCATTTATAATTGCTTTTAATAATTGATAAATCTTTGAAATCACCAGTTCTCATTGTCTTGTATTCCAACGAACCATCTTTTAATAAAAATGCATCCTCATTTAATAAATTCTTTTGAGCTAAAAATGAAACAATTTTCTTTTCTTGCTCCACCATTTCATCCTGAATTTTTGCTATTCCTAAATTTTCATATTTTTCTCCGACCTGAAGTTGTTTATCTTCGTAGGCAAGTATCTTGTGAAATCTAAGGTTATGGTTTTTTAAGAACTCATTTTCATTTACCTTGTTCACTAAATTATTAAAGAATAATTCTTTTTTGTTGTCTTTTGAAGCATTTTCAGGTAATGAAAGCACTAATTGATGTTCTACTAATTTGTTTTTCAGATTTCCTTCAGTATCTCGCTCGCAACATCCGACACCAACTTGTCCTGCAATAACAGGATAAACACGGTTGTCGTATGCCATGTCATCAACCTTATACGTTCTTCTTGAACCGTCAAGAAAAAATCTAAAAATAGGTTTCGAGAATTTTTGTATTTCCTTTGATTTGTCAAACAATGATCTTGTCGAAGTTAGTTTTTCCGTCTCACCATATTTTTTAAATGTAAGGTCTTGATTGTCGTCATAAATAAGGTTTGGCATTTCAATACTATCAAAACAGTATTTTCGTGTTTTGTAGCTTTTTCCACTTGTTTCAGATTCTATGAATGGTAAAATCTTTTTCATTAAGTATCAATTAATTAATAAATATAAATCTAATCCTTTGTGTTAATGAAAAAAATAGCTCTTTTGGTTTTTTGGGAGTTTGCTTTTGTGTCGGCAAAAAACCAAATTTGCTATTTGTGCGCTGACTATTCATTTTAATATTTTCTTGTAGCAAATTTATCATTTTTCACAGTCTTTTTTCAGCTTGTGAACAACTTTTTAGTATTCTATCAACAGTTTTCCTAAAATTATAATAAAAAAATGAAAGCACATAGTTTGTAAAAAAATTATAATGTTTATTATATCCTAAAGGCTGGTAATTGTTGATAGAATAGAGTTGAACAATGCCGTCTGTTGCTATGGGAGTTCAATTTTGCACGGATTATCTGGTACAGTTTATTTATATAGGGCAGACTAAAAATTATGTTTATTATTTCATTATACATTGACTCGTTGATAATATAAATTATTTATGCAGGGTGACCTATCTTTTGATTTTTTCATTTACACTGTTGATATGCATAACTTTTTGATAAATTTTGCCTATATTTAATAGTTTAAAAACGCTTAAATAATATGAAAACAAATGATCATATTGTCCCTGTTGAAGTTTTTTCCGGAACAATAATAGAAGCTGAAATCGTTAAAAGTCTTTTAGAGAATGCTGACATTGAAACATTTTTAAATGATGAGCTTATAGGAACATTGACTCCATGGAATGCGGCACCAGGCGGATTAGGTGCTGTAAAAATTGTTGTTTCAAATTTGGATTATGACAAGGCAAAGTTAGTTGTTGAAGAATACCAAAAAAACAAAAACTAGAAATTAACGACCCCCGCTAAGCGTCATTTATAATGATTGAAAATTTAAAATATTGTCAATAAGAGATTATGGAACTAATTCTCATCGATTTTAGATGGAAAACGGGATGATGATAAAAATTACATATTTTTCGGAAAAACAAGCGGAATTGCACCTGTCTGCCGACAGGCAGGAATTTCTCTTAGCAGGTAATTGTTTTAATAGTAAACAATTCACAGGCCAACCCAAAGGATTATTCACTCACGATTTTCGCTCATGAGCTCCTCCCGTTGGTCGTCGGTTCGAACAAGGATTCAAACCAGTATCAATCATTTTCTTTGTCAGGATTATTTCATGATCCTGGTTGGGGTTGATATAAAAGCAAATCCGTTAATCTTTAAATAATTGCCATTCCTAAAGATTAATTTTGATGCCGTCCTAAAAAGGGCGGTTTTTTTGTTTTGATACCGGAATGTTAACCCAAGTAAATTTAAAACTTTTAAACTGTTTTTGTCACTCGTTAAGGTTATTTGTTCGAGTCTTATTAAGACTAAATCTTTTAAATAAAACAACAATATTAAAAATTAATCTATGAAAGTACATTAAAACATAACCAAAAATAATTTTTCTCTTTTTTGGTGGATTTTCTAATGGTTTATAAGGTTTTATACACTCATTTTTAAACGTAAACCTAATTTCTCTTTTTTGGCTGCGTGTGATTTCCTTGTTTAAATAAAGTTCACAATGAGAATAATTATTTTCATCCGGCTTATGTTTTAATAAAAATGTATCATCATCAAATTGTGGATCATATTTACTAGTATGTCTTATTGTTTTTACTTTATAACCAACAACACCATAATCCTTAAGATACTGCCTTTGATTATTAAATCTGACCCATATAGGAGTTGAAAAAACACTCCAGTTAAATGACTGATTTGATCTTATCTGAGAAAAATCAGGATATTCATCTTCTGGTAGCCATTGACTATATGGCTTATGTCTTGCAAACATATAGTTAAAGAACAGCAAAAATTCTTCTTGAATAATTTTTCGATTTCTTTTTTCAAGGCACTTTGGAAACTTCATAAAGACCTAAGAATTAAAAATCTCTTCTATTCTTTCAATAAACTCAAGAATACTATTCAAATCTTCGTTTTCAACAATCTTTTTATTCTTAATATCTTCAATTAGATACCCAATTTCGCCGTCATTATATAATTCTAAGTAAATTACTAAATCATTATTACGAAAATTTAAACATAAACCTTCCTCTATAGATGGACTCATTCTGTCGGGGAAAATATTTTTTTCTGCAAGACTTTTTAACAAAGTAAATCCACGATCAAATACATCATCAGTAGGTTTTTGGACTGAATTCTCATCTGCCCACTTTATAGATGATCTAACAACTTCATACAGGGAATCTCTTTTTATCTCTAATAATTGCTTCTGTATATCGGTTAAATCTTTACTATCACTATCTATTAATGCATCTGAATTAGCACCTATAGTATAAGAGTTTAACTCATTCAATTTTGGTGAATATGTACTTGGGCTATCTACTTTAACCTTATCAACTTTAATTAGATGTTCAATTAAAGCCCCATGATTCAATTCAATCCGTTTATCATATTGTATATCTAAATCTGCTAAAGCTATCATATCTATAACCCCCAAATTTTCTTCGCATTTTCAGTCAAAATATCCATAAAAAAAGAAGATAACACATTGTGTGCTCTATTAAACCAAGAATCAATTTTCTCGTCTTGACTATTTATTCCTCTTAGAGTCGTTTCAAGCATAAGAAGCTTTTCATTATCTGAATTTCTTATTGCACTCCTAAGCTTAACATTCAAATTTCCCTGTAAATCAGGATAAGGAATTGTAAAATTAAAATCAACATGCTTAATACTTTTAGAAAGTTTCCAAAAATTAAATATCTTTCCTAAATCATGGTTTTCAAGTCCAAAATCCTTTAAAACTATTTGATCAAAAAAAGTAACTTCTAATTGATTAATTAAATTGTTGAAATTGCATTTTTTATCAATACTCTTTCTTATTTCTACAAACTGATCATATACATTTTTAAACTTTGGATATTCAGCATTGTTAGGGCCTTTTCTCCAATTAAATAATAATCTATTAGGCTGAAGTTGTATAAGTCTGTCATCATCCTTACTTATTAGGTATTTACGAGAATGAAAACCACTTAATATTCCTGTTTCCAAAGGTCGATCAACATGCTCAATAAAGGATGGCAATATAGGATTCTCCTGAATGTTAGGATATTTATCCTTATTACTTACGTAATATTCATATATACATTCATTAGTAATGACTGGTCTTTCAAATTGAATACCAACAACTAATTCTACTACTGGAGCTTTATTATTGTCTGACATTTGTTATTATTTTAAACCAAATTTAATAATTCTCTTTGATCTTATGCAACAAAACTCTAATAATCTTATTTTTTTAACAAATTTTAACGTATAAAGTTTCAAAATTCGCCAAAATTTCAATGATAAAGTTTGAGATTAAAAAAACAAATTAATTTATAGACTAAGTGTTTTTCTTAAATTGTTGTGCAAATGTTGTGCAACAAAAAAGCTAATCCGTTGAGAATTAGCTTAATTAGTGTTTTAAAAGTCGGGGTGGCAGGATTCGAACCTGCGACCTCCTGCTCCCAAAGCAGGCGCGCTAACCGGGCTACGCTACACCCCGAAAAATGTATTTTTATGTTCTTTAGAACTTACCGCATCGGTCTCCCGAATTGCGGATGCAAATAAATAAATACTTTTTCAATTTTCAAAATAAATGTTAACCTTTTTATTTAATTAAACCGGAAAAGATTTTTGGCATAAATATTTTTTGCAAAACAAACAATTCTACCTCTTGTATTCTTATCGAATTTAATTTATTTTAGCTCAGTGTTTTAATCAATCCTAAAATTTATATAACTATGAAAAAGAATCTCTTATTTTTAATCATTGTTCCTTTTATTTTGTTATCCTGCCAGGAACAGCAAATAGAACAATACTCGATCGAGCAGTTTATGAATAATGTGAATGTATCGGGTAGTAGCTTTTCTCCGGATGAAAGTAAAATTTTTTACAGCAGCAACGAGTCCGGCATTTACAATGTTTACGAAATCGGTATCGAAGGTGATACTCCAAAACAACTAACCGACCGTGATGAGTCAACTTTTATTGTTAGCTGCTTCCCAAATGATGAACGATTAATCCTCACCTCTGACCAGGGTGGAAACGAAATTTATCATCTTTACATCCGGGAAACCGATGGTACCATAACCGATATTACTCCCTGGGAAAATGCAAGGGCATCGTTTGCCGGGTGGAGTCGCGACCAAAAAAGTTTCTTTATCCAAAGCAATAAGCGCGATCCACGATTTATGGATTTATACGAAATGGATATCGAATCGATGGAACCTCAGTTAATTTTTGAAAATACCGAAGGGTACAATATTGGTGCTATATCGGTTGATAAAAACCTTATTGCACTTACAAAAACAGTGACAAATCATTACAATAAAATGTATTTGTACAACCGCGAAAAAGATGAATTGATAAAGCTTAAAGATATTGAGGAAACTTTGAATCGTCCGGTTGAGTTCAGCCTCGATGGGAAAAATCTTTTTTATTTAACGAATGAGGATGATGAGTTTACCTATGCCGTAAAGATGAACCTCGAATCGGAGGAAGTGGAACCTGTTTATAAATCCGACTGGGATGTGATGTATGCTTATCTTTCGTATAACGAAAAGTACCGGGTGATTGGCCTCAATCAGGATGCGCAAACCGTTATCAAAGTTTTTGACATGAGCACAGGCGAAGAGGTTGACTTCCCTGATTTTAAAGGACAAAATATAAGCTCGGTAAATATTTCCCGAAGCGAGAAAATGATGAGCTTTTATGTTACTAGTTCAAAAAAACCTCGTAATTTGTATGTTTATCAGTTCGAAAATGAAAATTATGCACAGTTAACCAATACTTTAAATCCGGAAATTAATCCGGAATATTTGGTTGATGCAGAGGTTGTGCGATATAAATCATTCGATGGATTAGAAATTCCTTCCATTCTTTATAAACCTCATCAGGCATCAGATAGGAACAAAGTTCCTGCATTGGTTTGGGTACATGGAGGCCCGGGTGGACAATCCCGTGTTGGTTATTCAGCTACAATTCAATACCTGGTAAATCATGGATATGCAATTATTGCCGTTAATAACAGAGGCAGTAGTGGTTATGGTAAAACTTTTTATGCTTTAGACGACCGCAAACATGGAGACCATGATTTAAAAGATTGTATTTATGCCAAATATTACCTGGCACAAACCGGGTGGGTTGATACCAACAAAATTGGAATTATTGGCGGTTCTTATGGCGGTTATATGGTTGCTGCAGCATTAACTTTTACACCCGAAGAATTTGATGTGGGTGTTAATATTTTTGGAGTAACCAACTGGTTAAGAACGTTAAAGAGTATCCCAAGCTGGTGGGAAGCTCAGCGCGAAGCGCTTTATAAAGAACTGGGAGACCCCGCAGTGGATTCGGCTTACCTTTATAAAATTTCGCCACTTTTCCATGCTGAAAATATCCAGCGCCCATTAATGGTGCTTCAGGGTGCCAACGATCCTCGTGTATTAAAAGTAGAGTCGGATGAAATTGTTGAAGCGGCCAAAGCAAAAGATGTTCCGGTAGAATACGTGGTTTTTGATGATGAGGGACATGGATTCAGGAAAAAAGAAAATGAGATAGAAGCGTATGGAAAAATACTTGAATTCCTTGACCGCTATTTGAAAGAAGAAGAAATGTAAAGAGAAAATAGCATTTTTTATTGACGTGGCATGGTTGTTTTAATCATGCCACGCTTTATTCCTGTAAAAAAAGCTAATAAAAACTACCCTATAATTTTTCCAATTATTTTGATGAATAAATTTTATAATTAAATAATTAATAGTAAATTCGATATCCATTTTATTAATTTAAAAAACGTATAAGGATTATTGTATTGTGAAGTGGATTAAATATTTTATTCATCCGTTATTTATAGGATTTATAGTTAGTGGCATTGCAATTTATGCTTTTGCAAAGCTTTTCCCGTATCATAAGTTTGAGATTGTCGATCAATCTCAGCTAAGTCATAATGGGGAGGTATATTATTGTGATTTAGATAATGACAACAATAGTGAAAAGCTTAATTTTTTCCAATACAATAAAATATTTAACCCTACCCTTTATATTTATAATGCTGACAATACCTTTCATTCATTATGGAATATCTTCGATAAACCAGCAGAAAACAGTAATTTATTTTTTGGCGATTATAATCAAAACGGAGTAAAAGAAATCTTTTTATTTACACAGCACATTGATTCTGTTTTTCTATATATTATTGATCCTTTGAGTGACAAGAAGTATCATGTTAAACGGAGATTTATTATGACTTTAGAGAATGAAAGTCATGAATATTGTTTGTATTCTGTTGGATTATTAAATTTTAACGAAGACTTATTTAAAGATTTTTATTTTGCCTTTACAACTGATCACCCATCAATTCCGGGAAAAATATTTGCTTATGACATTGCTTTGGATGAATTATATGAATCTGATGATATCTCTGCAAAAATCATCGATCATATGGTAGTTAATGATTTAAATGGCAACGGGAAAAGTGAATTATTAGTTTCTACAGAGGCAAAAAGCAATAATTTAAATGGGTCATCGGCCCAACTTTTGGTTCTTAATCATAAACTTGAATATTTTTTTCAACCCTATAAGATTCAGGGAACACCTTCAAGGTTATTTACAGATGTTGTTGTAAATGAAAATGATAAGTATATTATTGCTTTAAATAGCGGAATTGAAAATAATAATGTTTTTAATTCATTAATGTTATTTGATTTAACCGGAAACAGAGTAGATGAAAAGATTTTGGATCTCAATACAAATCTGTTAGCAATAAATAGTAAACGTTCAGAAAATTGTCTTACTTTGTTTAGCGGATATCAGGTATTTGAAATTGATCCCTGGTTAGAGATTAAGAAAAAATACCGATTAACCCGCAAAAATAAACTGGAATATGTTGGTAGTGAATATTTGAATAATGACTCATTGAAAGAACATGTTTTTGCAGGAGATGATTTATTATACTTTTTTAATTCTGATTACAAAAAAATTGGAAAACAAAAGATCAAAACGCAGGCTCATATTAATTATTCGTTAAATAGAGTAAAAAATAAATCACATCAATTTTTTGTTCAGGCAGGTAGTGATTGCTACTTAATAAGTTATAAAAAGAATATGGTATATTTTTACAGGTATTTGACTTATCTTATCATTTTTGTCATTATTACATTTATTGTTTATTTATTGGCCAGGTTGGTGAGTAATTGGAGATTTAAACAAAAAGCCAGCATTAAAAGTGTTGAAAAAGATAATTTTCAAAACGAATTTGAAGAAACAACTTCAGATAAACCTCATACAAATAAAAATGTTGTAGGACAATTTGGAGATACCTTTTTACAGGTTAAGGAAAAATTAGATTCCCGCAAAGAAAAATCAAAACAACCATTCGATTTTAAAAGTGCGATGGAGCAGGTTATAGTAGCTTCTGATTTAAAAATTGAAACTTCGTTTTATACTTCCCAAAACTGGTTTGAAATTAATCAGCAAATAACAGATACAGTTACACAGCTGTTAAAGTATATTTTTACTTCTCTGCTAGATTCTGCTAAATTGATGGATATAGAAATATTACGCCATAAAGATTATTTAAATATCTTGTTTGAATTTCCGAATATAGATTATAGAGATTTTTTTACTGTAAATGAAGCGAAAGTTTCAGAAATCCTTAAAAATGTTAAAGGTAAGGCTTCCTTTGATTATTCGAATGGAATAGGAGGTACCATTGCTAATATTTATATTCCGTTGACGATCCATTCAAAAACAAAACCCTTAAAAAACAATAAAATTAGAATTATTATTGCCGAAGATCATGATGTTTCACTTTTTGGCCTGATAACACTGTTTAAAAATAAATCGGATATTGAAATTGTAGGTACTGCAAAAAATGGGATGGAGGTTCTAAAAACGCTCGAATCAAAAGAAGCAGATATCGTAATTACAGATATTTCAATGCCTGGGATGGATGGCATTGAACTTGCCGAAAAGTTGAATCTTGATTATCCTCAAATTAAAGTTATTGTGTTTACCATGTATATGGAAAACTGGTTTGTTGAGCAATTAATAAAACATGAAACAAAAGGTTTTGTAGCCAAAAATTCCAAAATTGATGAACTGGTAAAAGCAGTGCATTTTGTTTATGAAGGTAAAAATTATTATTGTCCTCAATTTAAAACAAAGTATGTATTTAATAACGTAGAAAAGAAAGAAAATGTACTTGAGAATCAGTTCGAATCACTCAATAGCTACGAAAAGAAGATAATGACTTTTTTTGCCGATAATTTATCCAGAAAAAAAATATCGGAGCAACTAAATATTAACACCAAAACGCTTGAAACGTTTATTGCCAATATAATGTTAAAACTTAATGCAGGCGATGAACATGAAATCATTCAGTTAGCTAAGAAACAAAAATATATTTCTGGTTAATCTTTTACTTTTTTCTTGTTTTCGACTATTTTTGTTTTTTTTATAATTTGAATGGTTATTATGAAGAATCTTTTTAAATTAGTTGACAAATTGGTAGAAGAGAATGATTACCTTAAAGCCATAGAAGAGTTGAATAATCTTTATAAATTACACCCTAAAAATGCAGAAATACTGGTTAAAAGAGGCGATTTATATTACAAATTACAAAATTATTCAGGTGCATTGAACGATTATAATAAAGCATTAAAATTAAAAGGGAAAAAATCGAAGGATATTGAAGCAAAAATTGAAATCATAACAAATATTATAAAATATCAAGGATCAGA
This sequence comes from uncultured Bacteroidales bacterium, assembly GCA_964606845.1. Lineage (GTDB taxonomy): Bacteria > Bacteroidota > Bacteroidia > Bacteroidales > UBA12077 > UBA12077. Next base: position 2,551 of record CAZSIC010000044.1, on the reverse strand, counting down.
TATTTATGCAGCAACCAATTTAAATAATGATCCCTGGCTAGACGAATAACATTATGCAATTAAATTATTTTTCAAAACATCCCGACAGCGATTATTTAGGCAGAGTATTTTTGTTTATGAAAAGAAACTTTTATTTATATCTGCCAGATTTAGTCATTATAATTTATTTGGTTTTACCTCCCTATTCATTAAGAGAGGCCCTTATCTTAATCCTTCTTCTTTTAATTTTATCCACGCGCGATATTTTTCTGTTAAAACTCAGTCGTTATCATTTAGGAGAGTTTGTTGCCATAAATAATGATGTGTATATAAAAATTTTTAAGAAGAATAAACTGCATCAAAAGTATGAAGAATATATTTCTGATATGGATGTAGAAATAAATTATCATTTTGGATTTCCTGTATTATACATTCTTCGGCAGGATGAATTATTATTTAAGCAATACGCCACAGGAGTTTGGTCTGGTAAGCGAATGAAAGAATTTAAAGATTCTTTTTACGATTTTAAAAAAGAACAAGCCATGTGGAAGATGTTTAAAGGCCCATCTGAAAATTAAACTTTCTTCGGATAAGATTTTTCAAATAAAAAGTTCAACAATAAGTGAAGTCCAAGAAGTCTAAATTGGTGTTTCTAGAATCTTTAGATAAAATCGATAAGTCATGGATTGATTTTTTAACACCGCATACAATTAAGCTTTTACAATCGATTGAAAAGAAAATTTTTAATTCATGCAATGATTATACGCCTGAGGCAGGCCGTGTTCTTCATTTTTTAACCTTTCCGCTCGATAAAGCAAAAGTAATCATTCTTGGGCAAGACCCCTATCCGCAAAAAGGTGTCGCAACCGGCAGAGCTTTTGAAGTTGGTACCTTACAATCGTGGAATGATCCTTTTAAAAATATTTCGTTAAAAAACATTATTCGTTCGATCTATTATGCATATCATAATCAACACCTGAAGTATAATGAAATAAAAGAAATATTGGGCGAATCTTTTATTATTCAGCCTCCTGGCCAATTGTTTAAAAACTGGGAAAAGCAGGGTGTTTTATTATTAAATACATCATTTACCTGTGAAACCGGGAAACCCAACAGCCATGAAAATATTTGGTATCCATTTACCCAAAAGTTGTTAGATTATATTCATCAAAAAAATGGGAGCATTATTTGGTTTATTTGGGGAAATAATGCCAAATGCATAACCAGCGAAATTAAAATAAATCATAAAATTGAATCGATGCATCCAATGATGTGTTATAATAAACCCGGAAGGGAGAATGATTTTTTATTTGGAAAAGTTAACCCGTTTGTAGAAACAAAAAATATGATTAATTGGTTAGGGTAGATTGTTTTCTCCGATATATTTTTCTATTAACTGATTATATAGCAACATTAATTTTTTAAGAGTTTTGTTGGATGGATTAAACGAAATATCTTCGATATTTTTAATGGGTAACACTTTTAGCGATGTGCCCGATAAAAAAGCAGCATCGTAATTTTTAATCTCCGATAAGGTAATATCTTTTTCAATGAGCCTGATATTGTTTTTTTTGCAGATGCGAAAAATATTTTTCCGGGTAATGCCTTGTAAAACGTTTCCTGAAAGGGGCGTATAAATTTGATTCTCTTTAATAAAAAAAACATTCGACCGGCTGCCCTCAGTAATAAAACCATTATTATCCAAAAGGATTACTTCAAACACTTTTGCTTCGGCTATTACATTGTTAGCTCTTCTTCTGGCTTGTATATTAAGAATTTTTGCATTTGGATTTGTTCTTATCGCCTTGCACAAACCCACCGGTACGCCTGTATTATATTTTTCTTCTGATGGGAAATAGAAGGACGTAAAGTAGATAAGCAGATCTCGTTCTTTTCTGTTATCAGTATTGTTAAAATGAATCACCAACTTTATCTTACCGGTTTTAACCCGGTTTTTATCAATTAACAATTTGATACAATTTTGAATCTCGTCTTTTGTATTTGAAATTTCCAGATTTAAGATTCTGATTGATTCAAAAAGCCTGTCTAAATGATCGGTTATAAAAAGAGGTCTACTTTTCTCTACTCTTATCATTTCGTATACCGACAATCCGGTATCCATAACTGATTCTTTAAATCTTTTACACGGTTTAAACGCTTTATTATGAAAAAAATATTGTTGGGTACATTCCATAGGTTCAAAGATATGATTTATAGGTTAACAAAAAGGTAGTTTTTATCCAATTAATAATTTAAAATTATTCTGAATTAAACCTTCTTTATACCTAAAAATCCAATATTTGTTTATTCAGGTTATTTTGAACATTTATAAATATTATTACATTTGTTAACATTTCAACCTAAAATTTATTTTTAACCGAAACAAAACGCTATGCAACAATTAAACGATTTCTTCCAGAGCCTCCATGGTATCCTAGGTGGGCATGAATGGTTTGTTTTCTTTTTAGTGGGTACAGGTTTGTTTTTTACCATTTATTTAAAATTTCCACAGTTAAGATATTTTAAACATGCCATAAAAATTGTTAAGGGAAAATTTGATCGGAAGGGCGAT
>CAZSIC010000043.1:0-25591 GCA_964606845.1 uncultured Bacteroidales bacterium | reverse complement strand
GTCTTGGTGGCTTAGTGGGATACTCTTTTTTTCTCCCACAAAGGCACAAAGTGCAACATGTTTTTTTAATTCCTTTAATTTCTTCTTTGTGTTCTTAGTGGCTTGGTGGGCGATATTTTTGTTTCCCACAAAGACGCAAAGCGCACAAAGGTTTATTGTTTTAGAAACCAGTCAGCAGATTGCCTCATGTAATTTTTAATTTTTTCCAGGGCAAGTTCTGTAGGTAAATCATAGATTTCATTCAGTGGTAGCACAGCTCCATTCCAATGTTCGCCAGTTTGCCATTTACCTGAATCCAAATTTGGCAAGCCTCTATACCGAATAGAATTTCCTGAACTGTATCCGGAAAGATAAAAGTAAGGCTCGCCAACCATTGAATCTTCTATAGCCAGGCCAAATCCTATTCCTAATGATTCGGTTACCTGACTGTAAATACCTGTATCAAAATGATGCGGCCAAATACGTATTTCACTTTCACTCTGTAAATAACCTGTTAATGCTAAACAAGAGTTATTTGCCAGTTCCCTGATTTTAATCCATTTGTTTATTCCTTCACGAATTATTTCGCCTTCCTGAATTGCCTGGATTTGATATTCAGGAATTTCAAAGTGCAACGGATTGGCTATTTTTTCACCATGAAGCCCAAGGCTTAAGGGATACTCACTTACTTCCTTTTCCAATTCTTTGAGGTTTTTACCCACAACTTCTATTGCTGATTGAATTTGAAACCGGGTATTTAACCATTCAAAACTGTAATTTGCCAAATTTAAAGTGAGCAAAATTTTATCATTAGGTGTTTTTATCCACCTTCCGCTAAGCCTTTTACCAATTGCATCGAAATAGAGATTGGTGTGGCTGTCGTCTTCTTTTTCGGGAACAAGAGCCCTGTTTACTTTGGCAATTACCTGGCTAAGCCAGTGAATTTTCCTGTCTGTTGTATTATATTCCTGCATAATTTATTCCTGTTAATTGATGAATTTGATAATTTATAGTTGATAAGTCGGTTGATTTGAATTTCCTGACATCATCGTACCCGCATGATCTGGCTATAACTCTTATGAGTTCATTGGTAGCTGAAAAATAATTAAAAAGCTGTTTAGCCGAAGATTCGATGATTATCCGGCTACGTAGATTCTCTTTTTGGCTTGCCACACCCACCGGACAACTATTTGTATGGCAGGCACGCATACCCAAACAACCTATAGCCTGTAAAGCAGCATTTGAAACCGCTATAGCATCTGCCCCAAGCATGAGTGCTTTGGCAAAATCTTCGGCAATTCTTAACCCACCTGTTATTATTAAGGATACATTTTTAGCCCCTTGCCTGTCAAGATGTTTTCTGGCTCGCGCCAGTGCTGGTATTGTCGGAACATTTATATTATCGCGTAATATTGTTGGCGCAGCCCCGGTACCGCCACCCCGGCCATCCAGGATAATGTAATCTGCTCCGGCTTCGAGGGCAAAATCAATATCTGCTTCAATATGGCTGGCTGCTATTTTAAATCCTACAGGAATGCCTCCTGTAACTTCACGTACTTTTTCGGCAAATTCCCTGAAATCGTATGCCGTAATTAAATCGGTAAATGTAGCCGGAGATATCGCCGGTTGGCCTTCTTTTAATCCTCTTACTTTGGCAATTTCCCCTTTCACTTTATGTCCGGGCAGATGTCCTCCGGTTCCGGTTTTGGCTCCCTGTCCGGCTTTAAAATGGAATGCCTGCGACTTTTTTACCAATTCCCATGAAAATCCGAATTTTGCAGAGGCCATTTCATAAAAGTACCTTGAGTTACTTTCCATTTCGGCAGGCAATACGCCACCTTCACCGCTGCATATACCTGTTCCGGCCATTTCAGCTCCTTTTGATAAGGCTATTTTAGCTTCTCGTGATAATGCGCCATAACTCATATCTGAAACGAAAGCCGGAATTTCCAGAACCAGTGGTTTTTTTGCACCAGGCCCTATAACCACGCGGGTACCTACTTTTGCATCATCAAGCAAGGGTTTAACGGCCAATTGGGCAGGCAAAAACTGGATATCTTCCCACTTCGGAAGTTTACTTCTCTCTACCCCCATAGAGCTTATAAAACCATGATGACCAATATTTTTCAGGCCATTTTTAGCCAGTTCTTTTATATACAAGGTATATGGTTCTGTATCTTCCGGTTGGGTATCAGCATAAACCCCCTGGTAATCATCCCGCTGAAAAGGTTGCGGATGTTCTGCTAGGAATTGGTCTATTTCATCCTCATTAATAAACACTTCATCACCTAAAATGGCTGTATTGAATTTTTGTAATGCTTCTGCATTATTGTATTCACTTACGCCGGTATCATACCTGTAGTCCCACCCATGCAAGCCACAAATCAGGTTTTTACCTTCAATATGCCCATCGGCTAGTAAGGCTCCACGGTGCAAACAACGGCCATATAAAACCGATACTTCATTACCATATTTTATCACTATCAGGTCAACTTCCTTTACACTGTAGTGCGCAGGTACTTTTTCCTGTAAATCGTTTAAACGGCAAAGTTTTAAATTGCACTTCATTTTTTCCTATTTTTTTACCCAAAGTGAATCCACAAAATAATTGCGGCTATCCGTAAAATTCTTCTCTACCTTAAAACCATACTTTTGAGCTAGTTGATGAATGGTTTCCAGATCGAATTTTTGCGATAATTCCATATCAATGGCTTCATCTTTTTGAAAATAAATTTTCTTTTCCAATGCTGCGATATACACCGATTGTTTTTTGATTGATATCAGAAAACTTTTGGTTTCACCGGATTGCTCATTGTATTTTGCAACATGCCGGAATGATTCAATATCAAAATCTGCCTCCAGTTCCTTATTAATCCGCACCAGATGATTCAGGTTAAAATCACGCGTATGGCCATGCGGGTCGTCGTAAGCTTTAAGAATAATATCTTTTGATTTTTTTAAATCGAAACCGATGAGCAGCTTGTCATTTTGTTTGATTAAATTCGACAACTGGCTTAAAAACAGGTGGCGCTCATGCTCTCTGAAATTTCCAATATTTGAACCCAGAAATAAAAATAATTTGTTGTGATCAGAATCATTATTCAGCTCATTCATCATTTTAAAGTAATCGCCTGTTTTGAATTCGGTTTTTAATTCCGGTATTTCGGCTTTTAATTTATTATTTAAATTTTTATTTGCCTGTCGGCTGATATCTACCGCAACATATTTAAAATTGACTTGATGCTCAACAAAGTGATTTAGCAAAATTTTCGTTTTTAATCCATCGCCGGAGCCTAGCTCAACCAATTCGAAATGAGCATTCCCGTTTCCAAACAAATCTTTCATTTCTGATTGATGCCGGGTAAATATTTCAAATTCGCAATCGGTAAGATAATATTCGGGCATTTGCATGATATCCTGAAAAATCCGGCTTCCATTGTCATCATAAAAATATTTTGGTAAAAGATATTTCTCATTGGCAGTCAACCCTTTCAAAGTATCCTGAGCAAAAGTGCTTAATTTTGTGATTTGTTCCATGAAAATAGTTTTAACAGAATTACTATTTGGTTATTTCCATTTCCTGATTTTCAGGAACTCCTGTTTCATAAGGATTATTTGGGTCGTTGCTCCATTCGAACCAGCCACCATCGTAGACCGAAACGCTGGGCCACTCCATGAGCCATGCATTAAACCAGGCTTCGCTGCCACGCCATCCGGTTCCGCAATAAAAAGCCAGATGTTTATCAGGTGTAATTCCCTGACTTTTCCACATTTCAGCTGTTTCATGAAATTCTCGTGTGGTGTGGTCAAAGTTTCGGTAGTTTTCCATGTGGTAAGCATCTGAGCCACAATCGGCAAATATGGCTCCCGGTATTCGTCCTTTTGCTTCGATGTAATTGTATCCGCTTACTTCTCCAATATATTCGGGATAACTGCGAACGCAAACCAATTCGGCAACATTAGATTTTATCATTTCTTTGGCTTCGGGCGTATCCACAGCCAGTTCGGGATGTACAGGAATTTTCACACCAAACTCCTTCACGGGATTTTTGGGTTCATCGGTATAGGATATTTCGAATGCGGCATCTTCCCATGATTGAAAACCACCATTTAAAATACGTACATCTTTAACGCCTGCATACATCATGATAAATGCATTGCGAATGGCTCCGATATCACCGGCAGCGCTGCCGGGAAATTCATCGTCATTATCGGGAAACATAAACTTTCCATATAAAACAACGGTAGTATCCGCGGTAATTCCATGTTTTTCCAAAGCTTCCTTTAACGCTTCGGGCGAACGCCGGTTCCATGTCTCAGGGGCTTCGAGTGCCAGTGTATCCATATCAATAGCTCCGGGGATATGCCCGCTTAAATAAGCATCGCTATTACGGTAATGCGAATGAACAACAACGAATTTATTGTTATCATAATGTTGTGGTTTGCCGCCAGAAATAAGCTCATTAACCCACTTTGCCGAAACCAGGTTTTTAAAACGCTCCAGCTTTTGCATGGGTAGCTTTTCATTTGCGGACCATTCATCGATAAAATCATAATAAACAAAAACATTATTGTATCCGGATTTTAAAAACCGTTGTGCCACCTGGTCAATATCATCCTTTTGGTATCCGTAAATAATGACCTGATGTTCGGGTAAGATCTGCTTTTTACGCACCATCTCAATCCAGTCGATGTAGTTGCTCCATTTAAAAGGCAAACTTTTGGCATTTTGAATGTGCCCGCCACGTTTCTCATTTTTAAGCTGCCAGCCATTATAGGCATCAACCGGGCGTACATCAATAATTTTTGATGACGAATCATCCATTTTGTTTAGTAATTCTTCGGTCGTAATCTGATGTAATTTTGAACTCATTGATTTGAAATTTGAAATTTTTATTTATAATTAATATTCGTAATAAAAATGCTCTTTTATTAAATCTTTGATTAGAAAATGTCAAAGACAAGGCTTGTGAAGCCAATAAAAGCGCAGTTTACTTATGGTAATTGAGCATTTTATTGGCGAGCGTAACGCAGTATTTGGCATTTTCTTGCAAAGATTAATTATCTACTATTTCAACTCCCTTCCAGAATGCCACTCTTCCCTTTATTTCTTTTGCCGCTTCTTTAGGCTCAGGATAATACCAGGCAGCATCCTTATTTATTTTACCATCAACTTCCAGCGAAAAGTAAGAAGCTTTGCCTTTCCATGGACAAACCGATTGCATGTCGCTGTTTTTAAGGTAATTCTTTTTTACTGATTCAATTGGAAAATAATTGTTCCCTTCCACTTTTAAAATATCATCACTTTCAGCAATGATTTTACCATTCCATAATGCTTTCATAATTTTTCCTTTAAGTTACATATTTTATTTTACAATGGCAGATTATTTATAATTTCTTTAACCGTCGAGCGATTTTTATAGTTGGGATCAAATTGCCGCCACACAATTTTTCCTTCTGTATTAATTATGTAAGTTGCCGGAATAGGCAAACGCTGGCTATCATCTGAATGTGTTTTTTTAAGTTTGGCATTTAGCATCGTGTTGTAAACAATAAGTTGCTTAGAATCCGGTAAAAAAGTTACATCGTAAGCATCCGAAATTTTATAATCTTCGTCGTACAACAACCTGAATTTCGCACCGGTTTTTTCTTCCATCTTTTCAAGATACTCAGGTTTCTCTGGAGATACAGCAACTACTGTTGCTCCTTTTTCCGTAATCAAACTCAGGCTATCCTGTATTTGTCCCAAATGTTTGTTACATACCGGGCACCAGTGTCCGCGGTAAAATATAACAACCACAGGGCCTTTTTTTAATGCCTCGGCAAGCACAAAAGTTGACTTTTCGGCATCAATGGCACTAAAAAGTGGTGCTTTAGCCCCAACAGCCAACCCTTTGGCTTCGCTTGCATCTTTATAGGTTTGTGAAAATCCTTGTGTCATCATTAAAATCCCTGTAATAATTAATAATATCTTTTTCATAATAGCAGTATTATATGTTATTTTAAAAATTGTATAAGAACAGTGAATAACAAAATGCTTCCAATCACACGATTCATATTTGAGCTTAGAAATTGCCATTTGTTAAAAATGGTATTACTCCAAAAAGCATAAAGCCATAACACGCTCATTTTACCAATCCAAATCCCAACCAGAAATATTAAAATATTGAACCACCAACCCATTGCTAAGATTTGATTGCTGATAAGATAGGTTATGGCTATAATCCAATATAGTAACACTTGCAAGCTGACTAAGTTTAAAAAAATCCCTTTTAATAATCCATTGTTTTTTATTTTAGTCCTGGAATGATTGGTATTCTTTTTAAATAAAAAGATGATTCCTACCACACCGGGTAAAAAAATAAACAGGTAATGAATAAATGGAATATGATGGGTTAATTGAATGATTCTCTTTCCTAAAACGATCGCAGTTAAGCCAAATAATATTTCAATCCATGCAGCTCCATGAGCAATATGCATTGCCTGTTTTTTCCCTTTACGGTAAGCTGTATCCAGTACCGTTAAATTTACCAGTCCAAAAGGCATTGCACCTATTATGGCAGCAGCTATTCCAACCAATATAATAAAAACAGTTTGCATGCTTACTATTTTAAGGTTTCTGCTATCATTCTGCCGGTTAATATTTCCTGTCCATAGAGTATAACTGATGAAATGGAAGGAAACCAGAAACTATTGTTTTCGAACCGTATAAAAATACGTTTCACAATAATTTCCTGGTTTCCGGCTGTTGTAGTTACTTTAAAAGTATTATTCTTCATCGCTTTCAGAACTAATATTTTTTGCGGATAAGCAATCAGGTGAAAATGCCATTCGTTCGTAGCATGATTTGTTTGATCTGAATACTTTATGCCATAACTATATTTTTGCTGAACACGTGTTAAGGATTCGGTTTTATGATGATCTGTTTTTTTTAACCAATATACTTTTATCGGTTCTTTACCATTAATCCTACTATTAGCATCCATGTTTAGTTCATAAACCACTTCGTCGGCATTTCTGCTGCGTTCAATTTTAAACAGAAAACGGCTGGTATCAATATCTGGTACCGGTAAGTTGGATGCTCCAGACATTGCCGATACCATTGTTATGAATAACATCATTGTACTTACAAGCCGTTTCATCGTTCTGTATCCTTTAATTATTTAGCCTGGTATTCAGCATTAACAGTAACTTCAACTGTTTCGGCAATATTGCTTGCAGGTTTCCCTTTTACAAACTCAATTCCGTAGTCGGCAAGGGTAACATTAAACTTACTTTTTGCATTAATCTTATTACCTGATACCGTTATGGTTCCTTTTTCTTTAACAGGATTTGTTACACCTTTAATGGTAAGTTCACCTTCTACGATGGCATCATAATCTCCATCTTTTGTAAAATCAACCTCATTAATATTTGAGATTTTTCCAGTTAATTTTGCTTTAGGATGCGTTTGAGTATCCAAAAATTTATCCTGGTTAAAATGTCTCTGCATTAACCTTTTATCAAACTCGAAACTTTGCATCGGAACAGAAAAAACAACATCTCCTGTTTCCTGGTTAATGGTACTTACTGTAGCATAATTATTCGCTTCAATATCTTCGGCTGGTGTAGAAGAAAAAAACTTAATATGTGTTTTCTGGCTTACCAGCTTTTCTGTGTTTTGGCCAAAGCTTACCGCCGTGGCCATGAACAACAATGCGATTGTAATAAAATTTACTTTTTTCATTTTTCTCGTTTTTTTTGATTAATAATTGTTTTTATTTTTTTTCTATAATTGTTGCTTTCTCTAAAATTATATTTTCGTACATTTCCAGATCATCATCATAGGATGCTCCTGATCGTATAACTCCTTTAACAGAAATCTTGTCGCCAATTTTTAAATCTTCAATTTGTAATTCTGATTCAGGAGTTAAAGTGGCATTAACGCCTGCCTTATCTTCAACATTTTTAAGGAGTACTACCTTTTGTCCATTAAAATCTTCAGATATATTGCTAATCAATCCGGTTATTACCAAAATTTTGGATTCTCCGTCTAATGCCAGATATTTCTGGTTGGCAGCATCAAAATCATTTAAATATTCATTGACAATTTCAGTACTTGTGAGCTCATAATCTACTTCCGAAGCCTGAATGTCGCGTTGTGGCATATTGAATAAATAAATAGCAACAGCACCACCAATGATGATTCCGGATATAACCAGAATTGCGAGTAATTTAAAAATTCGTTTCTTTTTCATGTTTTTTGTTTTATTTATTTAGTCGCGAGATTACACAAACCTGACAAAAAATTTATTTTTATTTTTTATGGAATAAAAAAAGTGAAGCTTTTAGACTCCACTTTTAATAAATATTAACTTGCAAATTAGATATCTTTTTTTACATCCAATAAAGCCTGTGCCAGCTTTTTATCCGATTTTGAAACGCTAATTTTATCAATTAGAACTTTGGTTTCGGCATTAAAAAAATACACCATACCTGTTGAATTAAAATCAGCTACTGCCTCATGGACACCTGCTTTTTTTAAATCTTGGGCACATTTTGCTTTGGTTTCATCATTGGTTAAATCATTTACTACAAACTGGAAAACTCCTTCTTTATTATTTTCCATAAAAGCAGCCATGGCACGCTCACCATTTTTTTCGCAGGTTGGACACCAATCGGCTCTATTCACTACTGCAATTACTTTGGCACTTGACTGTGCCATAACTGATACAGAAAATAGTGTTACCAGTATAATACTTGTTAAAATTGTTTTCATCGTCTTCATAATTTTTAGTTTAAAAGTTTAAAAATAATAGATTAAAAGCTTATGATCTGGAAACCTTCAACCACAAGCGATCGAATGCTTGGGTGGTCTTTAAAATCACTTAATAAGGGAATTCCTGCTTTTTCTACTTCGCTTTTTACGCCAAATGCATTGGCACAAAATGAACAGGCTCCGGTAATTTTATCTTTTAAACCGGAGTATAATTGATGTAATTTATGATCTTCCTTTTCCATTTCGCCAATCCATTTGGTTCCGGCACCTTCAAAAATGATTTTCAGCTCATCGCCATTTTCAATGGCTTCAAGTGCCAACATAAAAGCATTGGATACCTTTCCTAAAGCTTCCATGGTTTCAGTGTCTGAAAACACTATTATTGCAATTTTTGTCATCGTTTTTTGATTTTAATTAAACTTATTTGTTGATATAGTCGGAAGGTTTTTAAATCCTGACAAGATTCCTGATATTTTAAAAAAGAAATGCAGACCCTACATAAATTCCTGTTCCGCCAAATTGTTTGTCGGGCGACCAACCCAGGTTAACAGAAGTAATATTATTTTTATTGTAAATAATATATAAGCCAAAACCTGCAGTAAATACCGGTTCCTGTTTTGATGAATGGTTGAAATGAATCTCTCTGGCATCCATTGGAGCAAGGCTGTAATTTAACGGATATTCTTGTGTAATATAAACGGCATCAGCAAAAGCAGACAGTTCAATGTTCCAATCTATTTTAAAAATCCGGGCCGTTAATATTTGTCTGCGAAATTCTATATTTCCAGAAAGAAAACCATTGGCTACTAACCTATTGCGATAAACGCCGCGCATAGTAAATGCGCCTCCCATTCCATCCTGGTCCTGCCGTGTGTCGTAATACAAAGGCATCAAATAACCGGGTATTTGCCCAAAAACTTTTTGCTGGCTGCTTAATCGCCAGGTAAGTATTGATTTTACCCTGTTAAAATTATGATATTGCCTTATACTCAATATATGTTTCCCAAAGAACTCGTTTTTTTTATGTGCAAAGGATGTTATTAAATAGGTTTCGAACCACATTCCGCTTGTACAGTTAATTCGGTTATTACGGGTATCATAAGCTATACCTGTCATTAAGTTTGTGGTTTGCCCGCCGCCGGCTTCATCATGACTAATTATCCCCCAGTTAACATATTGTTTATACAAGGTAAGATTTTGTGCTTCTAAACCATCGGGCCCGGAAGGCGCCTTTAATTGTTCGTAATCAATATCATCAATCGAATAATCGAGATATGACAATCCCAACAATAATTTCCACTGGCTTTGCAATATCGTTTTGTGCAAGTCGGCACGAATCCTTAATAACCTTCGTTTATGAGCATAATAGTATTTATTAATGTATGAATTATGTTCAGGGTCAATCAGTTCACCTGCATAATTAGCTTTTATACCATTAAATCCGTAAAAATCGAGTTTCGAATCATTAATAAGTGATGCTTCAATAAATATTAGTGAAGACTTGATAAGGCTTTCGCTTTCGAAAATAGCCGAGTAATGAGAAGTTCCTTTGGTTGAATTAAAGGCTTTAAAGTATAAATAGTGTTTGTAATCCGGATAACTGTAGTTATTCCCATAATCGAACAAGTTAATCACAGCACCGTATCGCAATCCAAGGTCAGGATCATAGGAAAATATTGGTGTACCGCCAATCCCATACCTTTTTGTTTTTGTAGTATCATCTGCAAATGCCATTGCATGAAATACAGGAAACAACAAAAAGCTTATAACAAGTTTCTTTATGGATTTACGGAAAAACATTACGGTTATTAGTTGGATGAGTTCAATACCTTTTCTAACTGCCGGCGTTTAACCAATCCATTGTGCTCATATACCAGTTTACCATTATCGTACATTACAAGATACGGCACACTGGCTACTTTTAATTCTTTAATGAGCTTTTTGCTGGCATCGGCATTTATTTTTACAATGGTAACTTTATCTTTATATTCTGTTTTCAGGCTATCTATCATAGGCAGCATTTTCCGGCAGGGAGCACACCAGGGAGCATAAAAATCAATAAATACTTTTTGTTCCGATTGTATGAGAGCGTAATATTCATCAGCTTCCATTTTATCTTTAGTATCAGGCTTTGCATTGGGATCCACTATAACCGGAAAATCATTTAACTCCCATTCCATAATCCCATGTTTCAGATTATAGACCATTTTGTAGCCATTTTCAGCGAGAATTTCTGCTGCTTTTCTACTACGATAACCAGTGTTGCAGTAAAGATAAACCGGCTGGTTATTTGGAAGAAGTAATAATTTTTGCTTAAAACTAAAAGAGTAATAATTTAACTGGCCTGAACCTTTAATATGTCCATTTAAAAATTCTCCATTAGTACGCACATCAATCAATGTGCCTTTATTTTCGGCAATGGTATTTTTAAACTCTTCTGAATTCAGATTAAAATAATCCTGTGATTTTAAAGTAAAAGAAAATAAAAAGATGATGCCTGTAAAAAGTATTATTGATCTGCTCATAACTTTCAAATTTGGTTACAAACAGATAGTCGGAGAAGATTCTAATTCCTGACAGATTTTTATTGTTTGTTTTTTATAAAATCAATTTTTTATCGAGAACTCAAATGAAGTTCCTTTAGTATATTCCGACTCTACCTTAATTTTTCCACCCAGAGCTTCTACTAATAGTTTAACGGTCGCTAATCCTATGCCTGTGCCTTTTTCACCATATTTATCTATATTTGATGTTGTTTCATAAATGTCAAATATTTTTTCTATCTCGTTCTGCTTTATTCCAATTCCATTGTCTGTTACATTAAACTCTAGGGAATCATCCTGAACAAAGGCATCTATTTTTATATGGATTGTTTTTTTATCATTGTATTTAATGGCATTGGAGATTAAATTCATTAATATTTGATCGAGTGCAGTTTTATTTGTAAAAACACTTAAGTTTTCCGGGATGCGTACATCAAATTCAACATGATTATCCACAGTAAAAAACTGACTAATTATTGAATTAACGGTTTCAAAAACATTGATGTCTGTTTTATTAAGTACCTTGATATCCGAAATCTGACTAAATTTAAGAATACCATCAATAAGCCGCCTTAGTTTTGCAGATGAGCTCTCTATAAGATCTAAAAGTTGTAAAGAGTCTTTTTCAAGTACATTTTCCAAATCTTTCTTAAGCATTTGTGTTAACTGAACGATATTGTTTAAAGGTGATTTTAAATCGTGTGCTGCTACTCTTGCAAAATTATTTAAGCTCATGTTATTTTTTTCTAATACAGCGTTTAGTTTTTGAAGTTTTATATTACTTTTTCTCGCTTCGAATAATTCAACGACCTGATTACTTAAAATTTTAAGTGCATTTAATTGTTTCTCGTTCAACATTCTTGGTTTTTTATCCACAACACAAAGCGTTCCCAATGGATATCCTTCTTTTGATAATAGAGGAATACTAACATAAAAAATAATATGAGGATCACCAATTACCAATGGATTATCATAAAAACGATGATCATTTCTGGCATCGTTAACGATCATAACCTGATCATTGTTAGCAATGGCATGAGCACAAAAGGATATCTCACGAGGGGTATGAGATATATCCAATCCAAATTTTGATTTAAACCATTGTCTTCGCTCATCTATTAAACTAATGTACGAAACCGGTGTTTCGCAAATGGATGCCGCCAGGAAAGTGATGTCGTCATACTCTTTTTCAGGAAGTGAATCAAGTAATGAATAGCTTTTTAGAATATTTAACCGCTCCTTTTCATTATTTGGTATTTTAGGAAGTTCCATAATTATTTTTTTAGGGTTGCTAATAATCAAATTAATTTGAAGCCTGATTTTAATATATTTGTCGAATAATAGAACAATCCTGACATCAATAAAGTTAATTAACCTAAATTATTTTTGATTAAGCAACCAATTTATAGCTGCTTGCCTGGTTGAAAAAACTGCATGGTAATAATTGGGCAGTTTTGCTTCCATCTCAACAATATAGGAATATGCGGTTTCTCTGGGTTGTGATTGAATAAATGCTGCTTTTATTGAGTGATAAGCTTTAACATGCCCTGCAAGTACGTTAATTAAATCTTTTAATTCAGAATGATTTAATGTATACCGGGCAGTTGTAGCATCGGTTAGTATTTTTAAGTCTCGTGGCAGGCCTGGATCTGTGTAAACTAAATCACCAAATTCTATAATCTCATCAAGTTCAATATCTCCTTCATAAGATACTTCCAAAATCTGCAACTCTTTATTGAATTGATAGTTAATCATACATTGAAAATTTTTTAAATAGGCATTCTTATTAGTCGGATAAAAGTTAATTCCTTACAATTATAACGTTTAGATTACAATAACTGAAATACGTTTAACCTATTCCGCTAAGTACGTGACAAAATGTATTTATAATTCTGAAATTACTGAATTATAGTCACATTTTTAATAAAAAAACAAAACTCAAATAACAAAATACAAACAAATTTCAAATTCAAATATACAATTATCAAAACATGAGTTTGAGATTTAATTCACAATTACCTAAAAAGGTGTTTTGAATTTAGAGCATTGATTTTTTGGTTATTATTTGTTATTTGTATATTGTCATTTGTGATTTTTTAATTCTATTTAATGTGAAAACAGTTTTCTATATAATTTTTGTCATGTACTAATCCTATTCTGGCATAAATTCTGTACCATTCCAAATACTATCCATTTTTAAAAATTCCACAGGTTTTTCAGTCCACTGCAAATATTTGTTTGTTATCTCTATTTTAGATTTATTGGTTTCGATCATCTGAGTTCCCAGGTGAATTATAAGCAGCAAAATCGCAATGCATATAAAAATTAAAGGCAATATATTGCGGATTTTTTTTACTTTTTCCATAATCCGATGAATAATGATTTACGGGTAAGTTTTACATAATCAAAAACGCTGTCGATCGGGCACATAAAATGACACCAGGGGCGTTTAATAAATAGCGATAAAATAATTACTATAAACAGCACTGCAAAAAGAATAAAATTTGCTGTTAACTGGAAAAATGCACTAAAGACTTCGTAGTTAGCAATTACAGGGTTATTAAGTGCAAGTGCAGCTAAAACAACTATGAGAGCTATAAAACGCTGAACAAATTTTAATTTTTTATAATAAGCAGGGCGAAAAACCTTTGCTTTACCTGTTTTTGCAAGGATTTCCTGTGCAGCGCCAAAAGGACAAACGGAATGGCAATAGATATTCTTTCGATTGATAAAAATAATAGCAATGCTTCCTGTAAACAGGATGTAAAAATAAAACTCCTTATGCCAGTCAGGAAAGTTACCCAACAATAATCCAGATAAACGAGAATAGCTTATGGGTTGATTATAGACAAAGCCTAAAAAGAGTAAAGAAATGAAAATGGTAAGCCACCGTATTGTTTTCTTTAATTTTTGATTTTTAATTTCCGAGAGTACAATGCCTGCAGTAAATAAATACAAAACGATAATCTCCAGCATTCCGAATAATGGATATTTTGTTTCGGTTACGGAAATATTTTCACCTTGTGCATACCCGTTTTTTGTCGCTTCGATTATGGCATTACTTGTGATTGTTGCTCCGGACACTGCATTAACAGGTTTGTTTTTAAGAAATCCGGCAACTTTCTCCCCCTGAAACTGCTCAAAAAAATGCTTCTCAATGATTTTGTCAAAGTAGCTTGGTGTTTCCTGGTGGCTGGTAGGAAAAATATTTTGAATCAGGCTGTCTTTATCTACCTCAAACAAAACTTCTACTTCTCCATTATATCCATATCCTTTACCCAGATACAGCAAATTTTCATTATGGTTGTTGACATCATAAACAATCCATTTATTCTGATTTACCTGCCTTATTTGGTATTTTGATTTCAAATAATATTGTTGAATAATCTCTTGTTTGGATTGTTCCGATCGGTTTTTCCCAATAAAAACAGCCAGTACAATAAGTGATGTAACAACAAACCAGGTCAATTGATTTTTGAATCGTTCAAAAAAGCGCATTATTTACTTCGAATTAACTGAATAAGCCCAACTCCCGAAACAATCATGATTGTTCCAAAAACTCCTAAAAAGTATAAACCGGCTCTTAACTCATTTTCGCCAATCAAGGTAAATCCTCCGGCAATAGTTACACTTAAAAAGATAAACCAAACTGCTGAAATTGACCATTTCCACCAGTTCATTTTTAGTTTTAAATCTTTTGCCCAGTAAACAGCGCTAATGGCAAAAAGGGTATATAGTACACCCATTGCAATCCAAAATAGGGGTTCAAATATGGTTGAATTTGTGAACATTTTACTGTTTTTTAACTTTGTAATTTTAAATATCGTACCATTCTTCTGTTCTAAGCCAATCAGGAGCTTCATTAAATGTTTTATTATTACCGTCGGGAGGTGGTAAATACTCCTGGCCACCATGGTATTTGAAAAATTTCTTTTGCATTCCCAATAATGCAGTTGAAAATATTCCTGATGGGTCTCTGGGGTCTACTTCTCTGGCAATGGTATGAATCCAGTTATTTTTCCTTGAGTATGGACAAACCGCCAGGCAAACCCGGCATCCTCTGGAATGGCTTGTAGCAACAGAATTCCATACCGTAAAACATTTATCCTGGTCAATTTTCCAACGTTTGTAACCACGCACAATGGTTTCGGGATAATTATCAAAACTAATCGCACCACTGGGACATTCTTCGGCACAAATTTTACATTTATTGCAAAACTCTTTAATGCCAATATCTATTGGCTTATCAGGCTCCAGTGGCATATTCGTCGTAACTGCTGCTAAGCGGGTATTGGCTCCTAATTCCGGCGTAATTAGAACGCCGTGTCTGCCCTGTTCCCCCAGTCCGGCATCAATAGCTACAGGAGGCATTGCAATTTCATATGATGTTGGCGGAACATGCGATCGGGCCGCATAGCCAATTTCCTTAATAAAAACTTCTAATTTACCGGCAATAAAACGCAACCTTGAGTAAGCATCATAGGATGTTCCATAGGTTGGATTGGCATATAACGAATCCCATTCATGTGGTACTGCAATAACAATTATATTTTTCCAGTGCTTAGGCACTTCAAAATCTGTTTTTCCTACGCCTCTTAAATATCCCTGGTACACCCACTCTTTCTTCAGTTTAGTAACTCCCACCAATGAAGCACCAAAGCTATGGGTTATTTTTTTTATCAATTCTGAGGCATGTTTTTTAGACTTAAACTCAAACTTTGTTTCTCTTACACCCTTAAAGTCCCATTTTTCAGGAGGCCCTTCGGGTTGCGGAGGAAATGCTCCACGGCCATGCAACGGACTGGCATGAGCATTGGACCAGGCATCAGCCAAAAGATACTTTTTTTCATACTTTTCCCAGTTTTTACGCTGTTCTCTTGCTTTCTGCATTGATTTACGAAACTCTTCAAGCGCTCCCGGATTCGATTGGTAATAATTTTTTAAAGGTTCTGGCAAAGCGTCTATTCCCATTTCAAAACTCCATTTTGGAGCATTTTTATTACGTGGATATAATAACCGATAAAGCTCTCCATTTCGCTTAAAAAGGTTTTCGACATATCCAATTCTTCGTGGTTTAGCAACTTTTTCGTAGGTAGGAAAATCAACTAAAAAAGGTTTCCTCTTAAAAAACTGATCTTCGCCATAAGCTGTCCGCCCATAACCAGTATGGCTTACTTTGTTTTTACCAGCCGCCAGTCCTGCTCCTGCAGCTCCTCCAAGACTTAAAACGCCTCCAGCTAAACCTAATGTTTTAATAAAACCTCTGCGATCTACACCATGTTCTTTTTTTGCCATTTTCTTTTTTTCATGAACAGTATTAGTTACAAATGTAACTAATTTTGTATATTTTCAAAATGTTTAAGAAAATGTTAAGAAATAAAATTTATCTGCTACTTTTGCAATCAGAGTAATTCATAATTATGGAATATCGTTACGATAAATCATTAGGGAATATTTCCAGGATGATTTCAAAGTCTTTAGGAAAAAGTCTTGAAAAAAAATTATCAGAAAATAACATTGACCTTACAGCTGAACAATGGAGTGTAATATCGTTGTTATTTCATAAAGATATATTAACACAGATTCAAATAGGCATTATTCTTGGTCTTGATAAAGTAAAAACTTTAAGGATTGTTAAACACCTTGAAAATAAGGATCTTTTAAAACGTGTGATAAGTTCCACAGATAGGCGATACAATGATGTATGTCTCACACCTGAAGGTGTCCAATTATATCACCAGATTGTACCCTTTGCCATTGAAGTACATAAAGAAGCTTTTGCTTCAATAAATCCTACAGATGTTACATTATGCTTAGATATTCTGGCAAAGATTAATAATAACCTCCAATAACAGAAACTTACGGCAGCCTGAATCCCATAACCAGAACATCATCAATAGGATGATAATCCTTGGTCCACCTTTGAAACTCATTCATCAGAATCTGTTTTTGTTCACCAAAAGCTTTTTCGTGAATATCAATCAAAAGCTTTTTAAAATTTTTAGACCCATATTTTAATAAATCAGGGCCGCCCAGTTGATCGCGATATCCATCAGAGAAAAGGTAAACCCTATCATCTGTAGTATAAGGGATTTCGTGCAATGTAAATGGTTTATCCTGCTTAATATATTTTCCAATAGGCATTCGGTCGCCTTTAATTTCATTCAACCCTGATTTATTAATTAAAATAAAAGGATTGTTTGCTCCGGCATATTGAATAATTTTTTGTTCGGGCTGGATAATGCATAATGCCATATCCATTCCATCAGCACGACTATCAGAAGAGTTAGAAAGCGTTCTAATGACATAATCCCGCAATTGATTCAGAATTTCATTCGCTTTTAATGTTTCAGGTTTTACAATCTCATTTAAGAATGCTACTCCCAACATACTCATAAAGGCGCCGGGAACACCATGACCGGTACAATCGGCAATGGCTATTACAATAGAATCTCCGATCTTTTTAATCCAATAAAAATCACCACTTACCACATCGCGCGGTAAATATAGCATCATGTGCTCGGGAACTACCTGCCCGATATAATCCAAATGTGGCAAAACCGCTTCCTGGATGCTTGATGCATACTGAATACTGCTTTGTATTTTTTCGGCCTGCACTTTTATTTTTTGCTCCTGTTCTACCCGTTTGGTTATATCTGATGAATATACCTGGCACATATTTGAATCGCTTATTCCGCGAAGCATAAAGCGATAAACATGGTCATCAACCTTTTCTTCACGGTTCATAATCCCGTTCTCCCGGATAAATTCTTTAATAGAGATTTCTGCAAATGGCTGAATAACCTGTCTTATGTCATTTCCTTTTATCAATTCAGGAAATGTTTCTGTAGCAGCCGGATTAGCATCAATAACAGTAAAGTCAGAGCTAAACCTGAACACAGGTTCGGGATTTAATTTAGCAAACAATGCCATAGATTCTATTAATTTCTCTGCTTCTGCCTGAGATGTAATATCAAATCCATAGATATGGCAAAGATTAAGTTCTTGTACTCCTTTTACTACTAAATAATAGGTAGAATCTTTAATCTTTACTCTCACTGATTTTTGGCCATTTTCTTCAATAAGTTGAGTCGTATTTATTTCCTTAAATTCAGGTAAAAGCTGCACAATGTTCTGCTCAATAATGGATTCTCTTTCAAATACCATGGCTGCAGCAGGGTTTGCTTCTTGTATAATACCATCTTTAGAGAAACGCATAACCGGTGCGGGATTTAATTTGGCAAAAAGGGCCATAGATTCGATCACTTTTTCTGCCTTTGCCTGCGCTGTAATATTCGATCCATAAACGTGGACAAGGTTTAATTCTTTAATTCCCTTTATTATTAGATTATAATAGCTATCATCCACCTGGATTCTTATTGTTTTTTGCTGGTTATTTTCAATTAACAAATTCGTATTAACTTCTTTTAATTCAGGAATTAAATGAGCCGCATTTTCGCCTACAACATTTTCGCTTTGCAACACGCTCATTGCTGCCGGATTAGCTTCTTTTATAGTTAAATCAGCATCAAAACGCATCACAGGATCAGGGTTATGACGAGCAAACAATGCAAAACTATTAAGCTCATCTTTTAACTTTAACTCTTCAGTAACATCATCTTTAATCGCCATGTAATGAGAAATTGAACCATCGGATCGTGTAACAGGCGTTATCGTTGCTCGTTCCCAGTAAAAATCTCCGTTTTTCTTTTTATTTCTGAATAATCCTTTCCAAATATTGCCCGAAGTTATGGTCTCCCACATTTCTTTATAAACTTCAGGTCCCTGATGACCTGAATTTAAGATTCGCGGATTTTTACCTTTCACCTCTTTGAGCGTATATCCTGAGTGTTCTTCAAAAGCCGGATTTACATATTCTATTTCGCCCTTTGTATTGGTTATCATCACCGAATCGCTGGTTTTTTCCATAGCATTTTGGAATAGCATACGCTGATTACGTTCAACAATTAAAGGCGTATTTTTTGAAGCATAAATATGGAACACTTCTAAATCGGCAATAGCCCGGAGGTCAAGCTGATAAAAATCTTTGTTTATCTGAATTTGAAGAGTTTTTACCCGGTTCGAACGAATAAATTCTTCAAAATCCAATCCTTTTAAATCATCTATGTAGCGAATAATATGGGTTTCATTTTCGTCGATATTAAAAAGCATCCTTGCTGTTGGATTTGCACGTAAAATATGTCCTTGTTTATTCACCCGAATAACAGGTGCCGGATTAAACTCAGCAAACAGAGCATTGGATTTTGTTTTATCCTCTTCAAGAAAAGTATCGGGAGGCAATAATTGTTTTAAGTTCCATTTCGTTTTAACTTCACAGCCCGGACAGTAAGGGACCACATCTCCTTTTTGAACCTTAACAGAAGCTTCGCCACAACCTTTACAGCTAATGTGTGCATCGAACCCTGCTACTTCGCCACTAACAAAATTGAACTTAGACAATACCGATGAGTAGGTTGAAACCAGATAGGGGACCAGAAATGTTAGCAAAAACTGCGCTAAGTGAAAATCTTTAAACCCTGAAAAAATACTTTCTCCCTGGTTAATTAAATTGAGAATAACACCAACAATTAATGCCACACGCAATGCTCTTTTTAAAACCAGCTGGCTAAATGCTTCTTTAAAATATCTTTTTAAACGCATAATCATACACTTTTAAATTTCAACACCAATAACTAATACATCATCTACTTGTTCGTATCCGTTTTTCCATTCATCGAAGGTTTCTTCAATTATATTATGTTGTTTACTCATAGGCAAATTGCCAGTTTCCAGAATCAGGTTTTTAAAAGCTTTCATTCCAAATTTTTTATCCTTTTCGCCGCCAAACTGGTCTTTATAACCATCAGAGAAAAGGTAAAAACGGTCATTAGGCTCTAAGTCCAATTGCTTTTTAGAAAAAGGTATCTGATCGTTAACATGTTTACCCACGGGCATATCGTCAGCTTCAATAATTTTTATTTGATTGTTACGCAATAAAAACATGGAATTAAAAGCTCCGGCAAAAGCCAGTGAATTATTATCGGTATTTATAACTGCAAGGGCAACATCCATTCCGTCCTGAACATTCGGCTCATAACTGCCTGTTGTAAGCGATTCAATAATTCTTATTCGCAATTGGTTTAAAATATCATCCGGTTCAACCAATTTTTCTCTGAGCACAATCTCATTAAGAATTGAAATTCCCAACATACTCATAAAAGCACCGGGTACTCCATGCCCCGTTGAGTCTGCCGCAATTATAATTTTGTAATTACGAACCTGATTAATCCAGTAAAAATCGCCGCTAACCACATTCCTGGGGCGGTACATAACGAAATAAGAAGGAAGAATTTCTTTTACAAACATCTCATTGGAAAGCATTGCCTTTTGTATGGTCCAGGCATAACGAATACTTTCCTTAATTTCCTCTGACTGAGCTTTTATCTTCTGTTCGGCCAGTTTTATTTTAGTAATATCATTACCATAAATATTAATCGTATTAATGGCGCTTACTCCTTTTAATAATAAATTGTAGAAATTTCCTTTTAGCGATATGAGTATTTCCTGAACCTCATCATGTTCAATAATCTTTTCAAGGTCAAATGGTCGTAATTCGGGTAAAAGTTCCAATAAATTTTGTCCTGCCAGTGATGCTTGTGCCAATAAATCTTCCGAAGCAGGATTTGAACTATTAATAACACCATTAACATCAATACGAAAAAGTGGCTGGGGATTATGCCTTGCGAAAAGAGCTAAACTTTTTATTACTTCATTTTCTGATTTCGCAAAAGAAAATATTTGCTTCGGGATCCATTTAGTTTTCTTTTTACACGCAGGGCATTCTTCCAGCTCTTGCCCTATATGTACATGGAAACCAGCTTTTTTACAACTGTTGCATTTTAGCAAGGCATCGATATGTGATACACTGCCGGGTTTAAGGCTGGATTTAGAAATTATGGTTGAAAGTATAATGACAGCAAAAACAACAATGATAGATAAAAGAATATGCCCCAAAAGAATAGTATCAAAAGCAAAATAAGAACTCCATGGAGGATGATATAAAATATTGATGGTTAATCCAACAATTAGGGCAATCAACAAAGCCCTGTAAAAGGTACTTTTTTCAGTTGCTAAGTGTAAAAAATAATTGATTGAATTTTTAATATCCATAATTAGAATTATTTTTCCCGACTTTCAATATCTTTATAAATAGACTTTTTTAAAGTTTCCCAGTCGATTTCTTTCCCAAGCATCTTATAGTGATTTTCCAAACTCTTATCCAGTATTTTACTATGTTTCTCGTACATTGTGCAGGCATTACACATCATTTTATGCATTTTAAGTTGCAAACTTTCTCTAAAGGAAAGATGGAAATGAATTTTTTTCTCTATCAGCTCCGAAGCCTTTAAGCAAGATAAAAACAAAATATGCATTAATTTCTTCATACACCTGTACCTTTTAATACTGAAACCAGTTTGTTTCCACACAATCCCTCAGCTGAACTTTTGCCCTGTGAACGATTTGCCAGTAATTAGACGGAGTGATATCCAACTCCTGACAAATTTCCTCACCTTTTTTATTCATGATATATTTTAATTTAACACAAGTATTCCATTGAGCAGGAAGTGCATCCAAACATTTCTTCAAAACTTCTTGAAATTCCTGATCGTCTAAAAGATGATTATCCTCTTCATGCCAATCTTTAGGTTTTTTTTCATTTCTCCATTCCTGATGCTCATCAAAAAAAGCTGGAAATGATTGAGGGTCTGTGCTTACAGGTTGCTTATTTTTTGTACGGTAATAATCAATAATTTTATGATTTAAAATTGCAAATAACCAGGTTTTGGGAGTACTATTTCCTTCAAAAGTAGAAATTTTTTCTGCTGCTGCAAGAAAAGTGTCCTGAACCAGATCTTTGGCTAACTCATCATCAGAAACTTTATAAAAAGCCCTGTAATAGAGAACTTCTGTAAAATCTTCAACCCATTGCTTTAAAATATTTCCATTTGAGGTTTTTTCCATATAAAGTATTTAAACCATTTATATTAGTTTCAAATGTAACTAAAAGTTTCTTAATATAAAATTTATTGCATCACTAAACAGCTCTTAAAATTACAGATCAATAATTTATAAAATATTCAAAAAAACACAAAAAAATTGAAGCTATTTGTCCAACTATCTACTTCTAATTTTGCTTATAAATTTTTATAATGGGCGTAATTTTAAAAAGAATAGAAGAAATGGGAAGTTATTGAACCAAAAAAAGTTTGATTAAAGATGAGCCCTTTTTATTATCTTCGAAGTGAATTAAAATATCGTAAAACCCTGTTTTTGTACACTTAAACATAAATTTTTCATAATATTTATCACCAACCTTATTTGTAGCAACCACATTATTATTTTCAAGAATTTGCACAACAGCATTCCCAGGAAAATCACCAATATGGTTTAGTACAGTAAATTTATATAATGAGTTTTTATTTAATGTTATGGTTAAAAAATATTCATTTTCGTATTGATTGTCGCTGATCTTTTTTAGTTCGAAATGGAATTCTTTAATAAAAATCTCTTTCTGCGAAAAAGAAGTTTTCGAAGCTAAAAAAATCAAAATAAAAGAAAGTAATATAAATTGAAATGTTTTTTTCATGGCTCAATTGTTCGCAACTAAAATACTTAATTTTTAGTTTATACAATCAACAAATAATTCTTATAAGTAAATATAAAAATATAAACAACAGTAAACAAATAAAACTTTTAGATGATAAAAGTAACTACAAATATAATTTTTATTATATAATATAAGGTTAATTTGTTCAATAATTAGAATTAGGGTAACAAAAAAGGAGATGATTTGCTCATCTCCTTTAATAAAAAGTATGTTAATAAATTTTATTCAATGGTCTCAACTTTTCGGGTTGAATAATTTATTTTCAGGGCATTTGCTTTTCTTAACTCCTGTTTAACATCTGTAACAATTCCCATTCTTGTTTGTTCATCTACTTTAAGCGAAGTAGTCATTAAAGGACGCTCATTTTCGTCTCTTTTTTCTCGTTCAGATGTAATATAATCACGAATATCTCCTACTCTTGCAAACGCATCGTTTAACTGAATACGAGGTTCAGAACCATACATTCCCTGAAAAGCTCTTTTAGGTTCTCCAATATAAATATAGCTAACCAGAGATTTACGTTCTAGTTTTTTTACTTCGGTGGCGCCTGGTAAATGTTGAGATACTTTTGTTGTTGTTTCTCTCATTACGGTTGAAACCATAAAGAAGAATAATAACATAAAGATAATATCGGGCAACGAAGCTGTAGAAATCTCCGGGGTTTTTCCTTTTCCTTTTCGTTTAAATTTTGCCATTACTAGTTCCCTCCAATATTTTTTGGTTCAGCTTCAGAAATAATCTGAGGATAAATATCTTTAATAGCATCTTGTTGCTCTGAAATCAGGTTGTCATAACGACTTCCAAATTTAGACATTGCTAATTCATCTCTCAGTTCATTATAAGCTGCTGCCAATTCATTCTGAACCTTAATATACATTCCATATGAGGTACCTCTGTCGTTTTGTAGGGATATAATTCCTTTTGGAACCATATACTCTCCAAAGTATGGTACTTCTTTAGGTTCTTTTTCTGGCAGATTACTTGAATTGTCAGGGTTTGCTATGAATTTTTTTGCTTCAGCTCGAAGCCTGCGAATATCCATTGGTTTACCTTCTACCATAAGCTGATCGCCTGCATTAATAAGCACAACAAAAACATTTCGTTCTTTAATTTGCTTATTGTCCTGCTCGGCACCAGGGTCTGGCATTGGAGGCAACTTTCTGGATAATCCGGTATCAATATCCATAGTAGTGGCAACAAGGAAAAATATTAACAGCAAGAATGCAATATCAGCCATTGATGCTGCATTAAATGTTCCTCCTTCTCTTCTTGGCATAGACTATTATTTTTTAAGATTTATAGCAATAAGTTTACTATAAGATCAATTTTATTTAAAAATTTTAGATACTTCAGCATATATCATTGACAAAATAGCTAAACCTGCCAAAAAATAAACTGAATTTAAAAGGGTCCCTGCATATTTCAATGTGCCAGGCACATCATATTGCATTAATTCAGGGTTGGTTATTCCTAGTTTTTCACCTGATGCTACAGCGTATGCTAAAAATACAATTACTGCAACAACAAGTAATCCTAATAAACTTTTTACTGCTGCTTTAGGGTTTTTTATCATTTGGAAAACCGGGAAAATAACAGCAAAAGCGACAGCTGTACCAGCAAGGATATATGCCCATACTATAAAAGTATTAGTATATACTGGCTGACCACTAATATCTTCTCCTCCGGAATAAAACAATATACCCAGAACTGCAGAAACAGCTAGAAGGATGATTAAAACAATTCTTAATACTTTACTCATAATTTAATTATTTTTTGGAATTGTATTTAACTAAAATATCAACTAAAGAAATAGAAGAATCTTCCATGCTGTTTACAATACTATCAACTTTAGAAACGATATAGTTATAAAATACCTGTAATATAACGGCAACGATCAAACCAGAAACGGTTGTAATTAACGCTACTTTAATACCACCAGCAACTAATGAAGGAGATATATCACCAGCAGCTTCAATTGAGTCGAATGCAGCAATCATACCAATTACAGTACCCATGAAACCTAACATAGGAGCAATCGCAATAAACAATGAAATCCAGGAAATTCCTCTTTCTAATAATCCCATTTGAACACTACCATATGAAACTACTGATTTTTCAACTACTTCAATACCTTCGTCAATTCTGTCTAAGCCCTGGTAAAAAATACTGGCAACAGGCCCTCTGGTTTCACGACAAACATCTTTCGCAGCTTCAACACCACCTTCTTCAAGGGCTCCTTCAACTTTTTCAAGAAGTTTTGTAGTGTTTGTTGTAGCAAGATTAAGATAAATAATTCTTTCAATAGAAATTGCTAAACCTAAAATTAAACAAAGGAGTACAACACCCATAAATTCAGGGCCACCTTCAATAAACTTTTGTTTAATTTGTTTATGCAGTGAAGCTGGTTCTTCTTCTAGTTCAGCTTCATCAGCAACTTCTTCTTCTGCAACTGCTGCTGTATCTTCTACTGCCTCCATTTCGGATGTGTCAGCTTGTTCAACAGCGGCTTCGTCAGTCGTCTCTTCTTGAGCAACTGTGTAAAATGATGCTCCTAGCATAAGCATCCCAAAAACTGCTATAAATGCAAATAATTTTTTCATGGTTTTGTTTTTTTCGGGGTTTCATTTTTAAAATCATAAATTA
>CAZSIC010000042.1:2539-26794 GCA_964606845.1 uncultured Bacteroidales bacterium | reverse complement strand
TTATCCTTGCATCACAGTTTGAATCTTTGTTGCAGCGACTAATTGTTTTGATGGAGGTCCCTATTGATATTGGTGGTGCATTATTGTTTTTGTATATTTTTAATACCAGTATCAATATTTTATCGTTAATAGGAATAGTTGTAATGGCAGGTATTATTATTAACGATTCGATTCTTAAGATTGATACAATTAATAGGCTTAAAAGATCTGGTTACCCGCTAATTGAAGCAATTCATAAAGGAGGGACAAGAAGGTTAAAACCCATTATTATGACTAGCCTTACAACGATTTTAGCCCTTGCACCTTTTTTATTAGGAAATGATATAGGTTCCGAACTACAATATCCTTTAGCTGTTGCAGTGATTGGAGGCCTTAGTGTGGGCACTATTGTTAGTTTGTTTTTTATCCCGTTAATGTATTATTATCTGTATAAATTAAAATCGGTAAAAGTTATTCGTTAAATTTTACGTTATTATTGATTTAAAAAATATATTTTTACGCTTAAAAATCAAAATTCATGAAAAAAGAGGCTTTTTATATTGTTATTGCATTAATTATAGGCTCATTAAACTTATCCGCACAACAAACTTTCACCGAGGAATTAACCTTTGATGAGGTGGTTCAGCTTGCCCGTGAACAGTCGCCCGATGCCATTATGGCAAAACACCGTTTTAGAGCCAGCTATTGGGAATTTAGAACGTATAAGGCCGATTACCTGCCTAATTTGTCGCTTAGTACCACTTTTCCTGAGTTTAGCAGGGCTATCAAAAAATACCAGAATGCAGATGGAACTTATACTTATGTTGAAGATAACCTGAACAGCTCTACAGTAAATTTAAATCTGAGGCAGAATGTAGGTTTTACCGGCGGACAGATTTTTGCTACTTCAAATCTTACCCGCCTTGATGTTTTTGGTGGGAGCGATGTAAATTCATCATATTTGTCTACACCCATAAGTATAGGATACCGGCAACCTATGTTATTTTACAATGAGTATAAGTGGCAAAAAAAGATTGAACCTTTAAAATATGAAGAGGCTCAAAAAGAATATATTACATCGTTGGAGAATGTTGCCTTAAAAGCGGTAAATTATTTTTTCGACCTGGCGCTTGCGCAACAAAACCTGCAGGTGGCTCAGATTAATTTTTCTAATGCCGACACGTTATACCAGATTGCTGAAGGAAGATACAATATAGGAACCATTGCTGAAAATGAATTGATGCAAATGGAATTAAGCTTGCTTAATGCCGGCTCAGATCTAAATGCCGCAAAAGTTGACCTTGAAATTAAAAAATTTCAACTTCGCTCATTCCTTGGATTTAATGAGAAAGTTGATCTTAAATTAATTATTCCTAAAGAAATTCCTGAATTAACTGTTGAGGTAGAAGATGCGCTGGTAAAAGCCAACGAAAACAATCCCGACATCATCGCTTTTGAGCGGCAACTTATTGAAGCTAAGCGCGATGTGGCTAAAGCGAAATCAGAAAAAGGATTGCAAGCCGATTTGTTTGCCAGTATCGGTTATACACAGCAATCGCAAGAGTTTTCTAATGTATATGCCAGCCCTCAGGATCAGCAAAGATTTGTTTTTGGCCTTGAAGTGCCATTATTGGATTGGGGGTTAGGACGCGGGCGTTACAAAATGGCACAATCGAGCCAGGAAGTTATTAAAACCACCGTAGATCAGGCCAAAACAGATTTTGTGCAAAGTGTTTATTTGAATGTTATGCAGTTTAATTTACAAGACGACCAGGTAATTATTGCCGCCAAAAGCGATACCATTGCCCAAAAACGATACGACATGACCAAACAGCGTTTTTTAATTGGCAAGGTTGATGTGCTCGATTTAAATGTGGCCCTTTCGGAAAAAGATGGTGCCAAAACCAACTATATTGCTGCATTAAGAAAATACTGGTCGAACTATTACACTCTCCGTAGAATTACACTTTATGATTTTATGCAAGAGAAGCCTCTCGATGCAGATTTCGACCGGTTAATCGAATAAGATGTTAGATAAATCATAAAATAAAGACATTTAATTAGAAATCTGATAATCTTAAATCTTTTAAAAAGTGTGTTTCTAAAAAATAATTTTATCTTTGCACGATAATTTACGTTGGAAATAAAAATAATAATAATATAATCAATAAAACAGAATAACAAATGCAGATTAAAGGAGCTATTAGGTTTTTGGCTATTGCATTAGCCGTAATATGTATTTATTACCTTTCGTTTACCTGGGTTACTACGCGCATATATAAAGATGCCGAGAAATATGCAGTTGAATATGCAGAAAATCATCCCGACGAAGAAGTTGAATTAAACGATAAAGAATATCAATACCTGGATTCATTATCGGGAGAAGTGGTTTATAACCTTGGGTTTAGAAAATATACATTTAGAGAGTGTCAGGAAAGAGAAATAAACCTTGGCCTTGACCTTAAAGGTGGTATGAATGTGGTGCTTGAAATATCGGTTGAAGATATTATCAAGGCGCTGGCTAATAATAGCACTGACTCAACTTTTCGCGAAGCCTTAAAAATGGCTAATGAATATAGAAAAGAAAGCCGCGAGGATTTTATTACTTTATTTGGAAGGGCTTTTAACGAGATTGATCCCGATGCTCGTTTGGCAGCCATTTTTAATACCCAAGAACTACAAGATAAGGTAAATTTTAACTCAACCAACGAAGAAGTATTGGATGTAATTCGTGCAGAATCTCAAGATGCTATCGATAATTCATTTAATATCCTTCGTAGCCGTATCGACCGTTTTGGGGTTGTTCAGCCAAATATTCAAAGAATGGAAGCAACGGGGAGAGTTATGGTTGAGCTGCCCGGAGTAAAAGATCAGAAGCGTGTTCGCGACCTGTTGCAGGGAACCGCAAATCTTGAATTCTGGGAAACTTATAATAATACACAAATTTATCCATTTCTTCTTCAAGCCAATGATAGAATTTACGAAATTGAGCAAGCACGAAAAGAGATGGAGAAGGAAGAAACCGTTGATGAGGAAGAGGTTGTTGAGGAAGTTTCAGAAGAGTTAGATGCAGAACAAGAAGCGGTAGAAGAAGATTTATCTTTACTTGATCAACTGGAATCTGAAGAAACAAAAGAAGATTCTGCGGCATTAACTGATGATCAGCAGATGGAAAGATATCCTTTATTTTCGGTATTAACGCCAAGCATTAATCCGCAAACCAATCAACCGATGGAAGGTTCTGTTATCGGTATGGCGCATTATAACGATACAGCAAAAGTAAATACTTACCTGAATATGAAACAGGTACGTTCGATATTCCCACGAGATATCAGCTTTAAGTGGCATGTTAAGCCATACAAACATGATGAATCGCAAAGTTTTTATGAACTGCATGCTTTAAAAATTACCGGCAGAGACGGAAAACCGCCACTTGACGGGGATGTAATTACGGATGCACGATCTGAATTTGACCAAAATTCAGGTAGCGCCGAAGTATCAATGAGTATGAACGCCGATGGTGCAAAAACATGGGCACGTTTAACCAAAAATAACGTAGGTAATTTTATTGCTATTGTTCTTGATAACTATGTGTATTCAGCCCCACGTGTTAATCAGGAAATTACCGGTGGACGTTCATCAATTTCCGGCGATTTTACTGTTGAAGAGGCCAAAGACTTAGCCAATATTTTAAAATCAGGTAAATTACCTGCTCCGGCCAGAATTATTGAGGAGGAAGTAGTTGGGCCATCTCTTGGCCAGGAAGCCATTAATGCAGGGATGAAATCATTCTTTATCGCATTTATTGTGGTAATGATTTATATGATTTTCTACTTTAGCCGTAAAGCCGGATTAGTTGCTGATATTGCCTTAATTATAAATATGTTCTTTATTTTAGGTGTGCTGGCATCACTGGGAGCTGTTTTAACATTGCCCGGAATTGCCGGTATTGTTTTAACCATTGGTATGTCGGTAGATGCTAACGTGCTGATTTTTGACAGGATACGTGAAGAGTTAGCAGCCGGTAAAGGGGTGAAATTAGCCGTAAAAGATGGTTATAAAAATGCCTATTCCGCCATTATTGATGCCAATGTTACCACCTTGCTTACTGCAACTATCTTATACGCTTTCGGTACAGGGCCGATTAAAGGTTTTGCTACAACATTATTGATTGGTATTATTACTTCTTTATTTACTGCAATTTTCTTAACCCGCTTAATTTTCGAGTGGTACTTGAAACGTAATAAAGAAATAACCTATTCAACAAAAGTAACTGAAAATATATTAAAAAATCCAACATTTAAAATCCTTGAAAAACGTAAAATTGCTTATGTTATTTCTGCAATTTTAATTTTTATCAGCATTGGTTCATTATTTACCAAAGGACTAAATCAGGGCGTAGATTTTACGGGAGGTAGAACTT
The DNA here is from genome assembly GCA_964606845.1 of uncultured Bacteroidales bacterium. GTDB lineage: Bacteria > Bacteroidota > Bacteroidia > Bacteroidales > UBA12077 > UBA12077. Next base: position 22,392 of record CAZSIC010000042.1, on the reverse strand, counting down.
ATGTTGTCCGTTTTGAGCAGCCTGTAAATACTGTAGAAATATCTAATAATCTTGAAAATCAATTTGGAAATGCTCCAGAGGTTAAGGTTTTTGGTGATGATAATCAGGTGAAGATAACTACAAAATATCGTATTGACGAAGATGCTGTTGATGTTGACCAGGATGTTGAAGCTAAACTTTTTGAAGGCCTAAAACCATTTATACAAGATGATATTACGTTTGATGATTTTAATACAAATTATAAACTGAGTTCGCATAAAGTGGGTGCCACAATTGCTACTGATATCATTTATAAATCAATGGTTGTGATTATACTGGCGTTAATTATGATGTTTATTTACATCTTTATACGGTTTAAAAACTGGCAATATGGTTTGGGAGCCGTTACAGCACTTATGCATGATGTGTTTATTGTGCTTGGTATATTCTCAATTTTTGCCGGTATATTACCATTTTCGCTGGAAATAGACCAGGCATTTATTGCAGCGATTCTAACAGTAGTTGGTTACTCGGTTAACGATACAGTGGTTGTATTCGACCGAATCAGGGAATATACTACACTTTACCCAAAACGTGACCGTCATTCCATAATAAATGGAGCATTAAATGGCACGTTAAGCCGTACGTTTAATACATCTATTACAACATTTGTTGTGCTATTAACCATCTTCCTTTTAGGTGGCGAAGTTATACGTGGTTTTGTTTTTGCTTTATTAATTGGTGTTGTTGTAGGTACTTATTCATCACTGTTTATAGCATCTCCTGTGGTTTACGATACAGTGCATAAAGATGCTGATAAAAAGAAAAAATAACTTGAAATAAATGATTAATTAAAAAAGCTCCATAACAAATGGGGCTTTTTTGTTGTTGTTACAAAATGTATATTTGTAAAAATTTTAATTTATGTACAGGATGTTTCTTTTTATTAGCGGACAGGAGATTTTTATCATCCTTTTGGTTGTTTTATTACTTTTCGGAGCCAATAAAATTCCTGAAATAGCCCGCGGATTGGGGAAAGGGATGCGTGAATTTAGAAAAGCTGCCGATGATATCAAACGCGAAATGAATAACCAGTCCGATGATATTAAAAAAGATTTTAAAGAGCTGGACGATAATATTAAAAAAACACAAGACGACCTTAAAGGATGATTTATGGATTTGTTTTTTTTACTTGTCGGTTTACTTTTATTAATATTTAGTGGAGATTTTTTAGTGCGGGGTAGTGTTTCGCTTGCTGCTCATTTTAAAGTCTCTAAACTGGTTATAGGTGTAGTAATTGTTTCGCTAGGGACATCAGCACCCGAACTGGTTGTAAGTTTAGATGCAGCACTAAAAGGGCATCCTGATATTTCTGTTGGAAATGTAATAGGTTCGAATATAGCTAATATTGCCTTAATTTTAGGTTTAAGTGCTTTGATAAGCCCCGTAAAAGTTCAAAAAAAAGGAATCCATATCGATTGGGCTGTAATGATGGCAGCAAGCTTATTTTTGCTCATTTTTAGCTTTAACCTCAAGTTACAGTTTTTCGAAGGTTTTTTAATGGTTGCTTTTTTAATGCTTTATATTATCCGGTCTGTAACAAATTCGAGAAAAGAAAAATTAGCATCACTGGAAATACCCCCATTACCACAATATAAACTTTGGTTATCATTGCTTTTTGTGTTGATTTCCTCGGTAGGACTTATATATGGAGCAGAATTCCTGGTAAAGGGTGCATCCGCTATGGCTATAAACATGGGTATCGACGAAAGAGTAATATCTGTTTCGGTAATTGCTCTGGGTACCAGTTTGCCCGAACTGGCAACATCGGTTGCAGCTGCAGCCCGTAAAGAAATGGATGTATTTATTGGAAATATTATTGGGTCTAACATCTTTAACATATTTGCAATACTTGGTATAACCACTATCATTACAAACATTGATGTAAACCCTATGGTTTTAAAATTTGATATAATCTGGATGCTTGCTTTGGCATTGCTTTTGTTTTTATTTATACTGCCATTGCGAAAAGGTATTATCTCACGATGGAAAGGCGCGGCTTTTTTAACCATTTATGTTGTTTACATTTATCTTGCATTTACTACCGGAATACTTTAATTTTATTGATTTAATTAATCTGATTTAAACACTATTGCTGAAGAAAAGAAAATATTTATGATTGTAGCAAAAAATATTAACAAATCGTATGGCGATTTACTAGTCTTAAAAAGTATTGATTTAAAAATTGAAAAGGGCGAGATTGTTTCAATTGTTGGCCCCAGTGGTGCAGGAAAAACTACTTTTTTACAAATTTTGGGCACATTGTCACGCCCCAATTCGGGAGAAGTACTTTACGATAACATTAACATCAGTAAACTAAGAGATAAGCAACTGGCAGCGTTCCGCAATCAAAATATTGGCTTTGTGTTCCAGTTTCATCACTTACTACCTGAATTTACTGCATTAGAAAATGTTTGCATACCGGCTTTTATCAATAAAATACCAAAAGTACAAGCCGAAGAAAAAGCCAAAGAGATTCTTGATTTTTTAAAGCTTAGTCATAGGCTCGATCATAAACCCAAAGAACTATCCGGAGGGGAACAGCAAAGAGTGGCTGTTGCAAGGGCGTTAATTAACGACCCTAAAGTAATTTTTGCCGATGAACCATCAGGAAATCTCGATTCTCAGAACAAAAAAGAGTTGCACGGCCTGTTTTTTTCATTGCGTAAAAAATATAATCCGGCCATTGTTATTGTTACACACGATATTGAACTGGCCGATACTGCAGACAGAAAACTTACCATGAAAGACGGAATTTTTACCCGAAACTAATGGAATTTAATGATTTAAAAGAATTCTTAGACGAAAAGACCGATAAATATAATCATCCGGGTTTTATCCAAACCGACCCGATTCAAATACCTCATCTTTTCAGTGAAAGCCAGGACAGAGAAATAGCCGGATTTTTTGCTGCTACCATTGCCTGGGGGCAACGGTCAACAATCATTAAAAATATGTATCAGCTGTTAAACCTTATGGATAATGCGCCTTATACATTTATTCTTAACCATAAAGATGCAGAACTTGATCGATTCAGCCATTTCAAGCACCGTACGTTTAATGGGCAGGATTGTGTGTTTTTTATTCAATCGTTAAGAAATATTTATCTTAAACATGGAGGGTTGGGGAGTTTATTTCAGAAACTTTATTTACAGTACAGAAATGTATTTGATACATTGAGTCATTTCCGTAAAATATTTTTTGAAATTCCATATCCTGACCGAACGCAAAAGCATATCGCAAATGTATTAAAAGGAGCATCGGCAAAAAGGTTGAATATGTATCTCCGTTGGTTTGTGCGTAAAGATAACCGTGGAGTTGATTTTGGTTTATGGTATAAAATTCCCATGAACGGTTTGTATATTCCCTTGGATGTGCATACAGGCAATGTTGCGCGAAAACTAGAGCTGCTGAAGAGAAAGCAAAACGACTGGAAAGCAACAGATGAATTAACCTTGAATTTGAGAAAGCTTGACCCTAATGACCCTATAAAATATGATTTTGCACTGTTCGGATTGGGTGTCTTTGAAAAGTTTTAACAAATAAGTCGTTATGCCAAATCAATATTTTAAGTTTAAGCAATTTACTGTTTATCAGGATAAGTGTGCAATGAAAGTCGGCACTGATGGTGTTTTGTTAGGTGCCTGGTCTTCTGTCGAGAATGCAAGTAATGTTCTCGATATTGGTACTGGAACAGGTTTAATTGCTTTAATGCTGGCACAGCGTTCGAACGCCAAAATTGATGCAGTTGAGATTGATCGAAATGCTTGTGTGCAGGCTCAGGAAAATGTTAATCATTCACCATGGGATCACAGAATCAATATTATTCATCAATCTTTTCAGAATTTTTCAAAGAAAACAGAAGCAAAATATGACCTGATTGTTTCCAATCCTCCATATTTTCAAAACTCACTAACAGCTCCTGAAGAGAGCAGAGCTAAAGCAAGGCATAATACAAACCTGCAGCTAATCGATATTATTGAGGGCGTTTTAAATTGTCTGTCAGAATCGGGGACCTTAAGCCTTATTTTACCTTATATTGAGGGAAGTTTATTTATTGCCAAGGCTGCCGAGCAGGGATTATATTGTGTACGTAAAACAAATGTTTTGCCTAAACCCGGACAGAAACCTAAAAGACTCCTGCTCGAATTTCAGCAATCAAAAAGGCCGTTTACCGAACAACAACTGGTTGTTGAGCTCAATAAACGGCATCAATATTCTGATGACTATAAAAATCTTACCAAAGATTTTTATCTGAAATTTTAAAGATCAATAGCCTCTTCAATAAAATGAATTCCATATTCTTCTAATTCATTAAGCACAGGTTCATAAACATCTTTCATAGTTGGAACAATAACACCTCTTTTTTCAATCACTCCGGTTAACAGTAGTTTGGTTGCAATAGCCACGGGAATACCAACGGTTATTGACATTGCTGTATGCACCTGATCAGTACCTATAACTACAAGCGATGATGTTATTCGCTTATTTTTACCATTTAATGTAAAATCAAACTGATGTTGCATAACAATCATGTCTTTGTCATCTTCGCCAAAAGCCCATTTTTCTTCCAGTAGTTTTTGTAGAATTTGAGCGGGAGTGGCTTTGGGCAGGTTTATTTTTTTATTTTCGAAAATACCCAGCCATTCTAATCTTTTATAGGTTTCTGATTCTTTTTCAATACCAACATAATTACAAATTTTTTCTTCAATAGAGTCTGTTTCATTATGTGGAAGGAAAAGGTTAATGAATTCTCTATACGTTAAATTTTCAGAATTTTCTACTGTATAGGTGTCGTCGGTTGTTCCCAACTGCACAAAAACATCCCATGCAGCACAATATCCCGGGCGACGTAAGGTTCCGCGTAAAATGGTTGGGATATCCTGAAGATTATATGTTTCGCGGTAACTTAACGAATCTCTGTTTGGATACATTTCAAAATCACCAACATCTAAAATTGACATTTTTTCAGTTCTTCTAAATAGCTGATTGTAGGGTACATATTTATATTTACCATGATCTAAATATTGTGCTACCGATTGTCCGGCTACTACAACATTTCTTGGATTCCAGGTAAACTTATAGTTCCATGGATTATTATCGAATTTAGGAGCAACAAGACCGCCGGTGCTTGACTTAAAAGTAGTCATTTTACCGCCTTTAGCTTTTATTTCATCAATTACTTTCATAGCCGACATATGGTCAATCCCAGGATCAACACCTATTTCATTTAATAAAAGGATATTTTTATCCAGTGCTTTTTGATGTAATGCTTTTATTTCTTTCGAAACATAAGATGCGGTGATCATATGTTTACCAAATTCAACGCATTTTTCGGCCACCATATGATGAAAACGTGCCGGAAGCATCGAAATAACCACATCGGCATTTTTAATTTCTTCAATACGCTGTGGCTCATTAAATATATCAAATTTAAAAGCTTCTCCATTTTCATGTCCGTTTATTTTCCGTTTGGCTTCTTCAACCGATCTCTTTCCAACACGTATTTTCCAGTTATGCTCTTTAGAATTGTCAAGCAAGTATTTAATTAAACTGGATGATGAAAGTCCGGCTCCTAAGATTAATACTTTTTTCATAAAATGATTAATTTTTTTGGGTTATCTATTAATAGCTGCTAATGTAAAATTATTTTTGAATAAGAAAAATGGTTTTTATCAGTTTAGTATAAAAATGTATATTCATTGAAAAGAGATAAGTCTATAATCTTTTTATTTTCAAGAATTAAGGCAATATGAAAAATAAATCTTAAAATTGTTTTATTAAAAAATTAGGATAAAAAATGAATTTTGGAGAAGCATAATTTTGTTTTTAAGAAAAAGTTGTTAATTTTACGATCAACGGAAAAATTAACCCCCTAAAAATTTTACCTGAGAAAAAATGAAAATTTTTAGTCCTTGTTAACGCAAGGACTTTTTTTATCCTGGTTAAGTCATAAATTTTATAGGTCTACGTCAAATAAATTATTTACAACTATTATTTTGTATTAATAAGTGGATAATGTAAGTAAATTGTTAAATAATAATTTGTTTGAAAAGGGTAATTGTGTTAAAAATTCCCTTTTTTTGTGTAATAAAATGTAGATTTTTGTTTAAATCAAATTAAGTAAGGAGAATAAATTGTCTACAGGAAAGAAATATGCCGAGACGCCCTTAATGAAGCAATATTATCAGGTAAAAAGCAAACATCCTGATGCCATATTGCTATTTCGTGTTGGCGATTTTTACGAAACCTTTGGTGAAGATGCCATAAAAACAGCCGAAATTCTTGGTATTACACTTACTAAAAGAGCTAATGGAGCAGCATCTTATGTAGAGCTTGCAGGTGTGCCTTACCATGCACTCGATACTTATTTACCAAAATTGGTTCGTGCAGGGCAAAGGGTTGCAATCTGTGAACAATTGGAAGATCCCAAAAAAACAAAAAAAATTGTTAAACGTGGTGTTACTGAGCTTGTAACTCCGGGTGTTTCGTTAAATGATAATGTGCTTGAACATCGTGAAAACAATTTTCTTGCTTCGGTTCATCTGGATAAAAATTTTGGAGGAGTAGCTTTTCTCGATATTTCAACGGGCGAATTTCTTACGGCCGAAGGCAGTTTTGAATATATCGATAAGCTGCTTAATAGTTTTCTTCCTAAAGAGGTGTTGTTTGAAAGAAGTAAACAACAACAGTTTTTACAGCTTTTTGGCGAAAAATTTTATACCTATAAGCTCGACGACTGGGTTTATACCGAAGACAATGCAATCGATAAGCTGCTTAAAAAATTTAAAACTCCAACCTTAAAAGGGTTTGGTGTTCAGGAGTTAAAATTAGGGATTATCGCTGCTGGTTCTATTTTACAATATCTTGAAATCACTCAGCATGAGAAATTACAGCATGTAGCAACAATATCACGCATCGAAGAAGATCACTATGTTTGGCTCGATAAATTTACCATTCGTAATCTTGAGCTTTTTTACTCAATCAATGAAGGGGCAAAAACGTTAATCGATGTTATTGACCAGACCATTTCGCCCATGGGCGCCCGATTATTGAAACGATGGGTTGCATTGCCATTAAAAGATGAAGCGCCTATTAAAGAACGTCATGATATTGTTGATTTTTTACTACATAATCCTGACTTTAAAGAATTATTAGCAGAGCATATTAAAGAAGTTGGCGATCTTGAGCGAATTGTTTCTAAAGTTGCTACTGCCCGTGTAAATCCGCGCGAAGTAGTTCAGCTTAAACATGCTTTAACAGCTATTGAACCGATAAAAAAAGCTTGTTTAAAAACAAATAATGAAGCGCTTAAAAAGTTCGGCGACCAGTTAAATCCATGCATCACAATCCGTGAAAGAATCGCTAATGAATTGCGCTCTGATCCTCCTGCACTGCTGAGTAAAGGTAATTATATGGCCGATGGTGTTTCTGAAGAGCTGGATGAATATCGTAAATTGGCCTATTCAGGAAAGGATTACCTGGTGCAAATTCAGCAAAGGGAAATTAAACGAACCGGAATTTCATCATTAAAAATTAGTTTTAACAATGTTTTTGGTTATTATATCGAAGTAAGGAATACTCATAAAGATAAGGTACCACCTGAGTGGATTAGAAAACAAACGCTGGTAAGTGCCGAAAGGTATATTACAGAAGAGCTAAAAGAGCTGGAAGTAAAAATTTTAGGAGCTGAGGAAAAAGCGTTGGATTTGGAACAAAAACTATTTATCAATTTGGTTACAAGCCTGAGTGATTATATTTCGGCGATACAGCTCAATGCTTCATTAATTGCCAGGTTGGATTGTTTATTGTCTTTTGCACTGGTTGCTGAAGGAAATAAATATGTACGTCCTGAAATTAACAATACAGATATTATTGATATTAAAGATGGGCGGCACCCCGTAATTGAAAAAATGTTACCCATCGACGAATCTTATATAGCTAATGATGTATATCTGGATAATGACCAACAGCAGATCATTGTGATTACAGGACCTAATATGTCGGGAAAATCAGCACTTCTAAGGCAAACAGCCTTGATTGTTTTACTGGCACAAATAGGAAGCTTTGTTCCGGCATTGGAAGCCAGGATCGGATTTGTGGATAAAATATTTACACGCGTGGGTGCGTCTGACAATATTTCGCTTGGCGAATCGACTTTTATGGTTGAAATGCACGAAGCAGCAAGTATATTAAATAATTTATCGCCCCGGAGTTTGATTTTGCTTGATGAGATTGGAAGAGGAACCAGCACTTACGACGGGATATCTATTGCATGGGCTATGGCCGAATATATCCATGAGCATCCGGTAGCCAAAGCTAAAACACTTTTTGCCACGCATTATCATGAACTAAACGAAATGGAAAAATCTTTTGAGCGGATTAAAAATTATAATGTATCCGTAAAAGAACTGGACGATAAAGTGATTTTTCTTCGTAAACTACAAAAGGGTGGGAGTGAACATAGTTTTGGAATTCATGTAGCACAGATGGCCGGTATGCCAAAGAGTGTTGTGAACAGAGCGAATGAAATTTTAAAAGAGCTGGAAAATTTAGGACAAAAAGATTCGTTAGCAAAGCCAGTAGGCGATATTGCCCAACACCGCGAGGGTTTTCAAACCACTATTTTTCAACTCGACGATCCGGTGCTGAAACAAATTCGTGACGAGATTGCTAAACTGGATATCGATAATTTAACGCCTGTTGAGGCATTGAATAAACTCAATGAAATAAAGCGGCATATTGGATTAAAGTAAAAAATCTAAAAGTTTTTTTTAAGATATTTTTTTGAAGAACAAAAAAAATAAATATATTTGCATCCGCTAAACGCAAGAATAGCCAAGCGTACTTTAAAATGCTAAAAATGCGAAAATAGCTCAGTTGGTAGAGCACGACCTTGCCAAGGTCGGGGTCGCGGGTTCGAGTCCCGTTTTTCGCTCTTCTTTTTTTAAAAGACGCCCAGGTGGCGGAATTGGTAGACGCGCTGGACTTAAAATCCAGTGGCCATACTTGGCTGTGCGGGTTCAAGTCCCGCCCTGGGTACGAAAAACTCCTTGTAATGACTATGTTACAAGGAGTTTTTGTTTTTTATGGGATACCAAAATACAAAACCAATATTGTTTTAAATTAAACCGGAATAAGCTAATAGATTTAAAACTACTAATAGTTTTTTGTTCTACCGGTAAATTTTACCACTCGTCTGTATTCACCAGCTCCCATGCATTTAAAAAAGTAAGCTTGATGATGTCAATCATTTTATCCCAGTTAATATTATGGGTTCGGTCTTTTGGAGTGTGGTAAGTTACCGGGAAACCGGCCATAAAATACATTACCGGGACATTCTTTGCTGAAAAAGATGAATGATCGCTTCCGCCTCCTGGTTTTTCTGAAGGACGATAATTCAAGTCAAGGTTAATATCATATTCTTCGATATGTTTTTGGCTCATCGATTCGAATTTTGGATATAGAGATGTATAAACCATGCGAGCCTGGTTTTTTAATGTATCATTTTCCGAATCTTTACTGATCATATCAAAGTTAATGTTAAGTTTAATATTTTCAATTGAGCCACCAAAAGGATGATCAGCAAAGTATTTTGATCCGAGTAGCCCTTTTTCTTCGCCTGTCCATGCAGCAAAAACAATGGTTTTTTTGGGTTTTATTCCTGCTTCGGAAAATGCTTTAGCCAGCATCCAAACACCTACAGTCCCAGACGCATTGTCGTCAGCACCATTCCATATAAATCCGTCGTTAGCGCCTAAATGATCGTAATGTGCACCAATAACAATAATTTCATCTTTATTTTCACCTTCGATTACTCCCACTACATTGCGGGTTTGGATAATTTCTTTCTCTACCTGATGGTTGATTTCTATTTCAACTCCTTTAATTTTTTGAGAACCCGGTTTTGAATTATGTGCAACCGTTTCCTGAAATTCATCAATATTAATGCTGCTATTTTCTAAAAGTTTATTTATGATTTTTGGAGTACCATGAATTTCAAAAAGGTTATCTTTTAACGTATCGCTGGGTAATATTAGCCTGTGCTCATAAATTCTAGCTGTGGGTTGCTTGTTTTTGGATTTTTGTTTAAAATCTTGTTCTGTAACCATATATTTGGTAAAATCTTCTTCAGGCACTTCAATTACTCCTATTGCTCCTTTTTCGAGGGCAATTTTATTTTTGTTGCGATTCAGATAATATTTAAAATAACGGTCGTTTTTATGGAATTTCTTATATGCTTTTGAATTTACATCTTTATGTCCCGGATAACCTGAAAGCCGAATAATTATTTTATTTTTAACATCAACGCCTTTAAAATCATCGTAATTATTTTCTTCATCGACAAAACCGTAACCTACAAATACTACTTCTGCCGAAAAAGCAGTATTGTATGGGTAAGAACTGGCGTAAAAATCAATACCACCTTTAAAGGTGATTACATTATTCTTTTTGGTTGATTTTAAAGCAAGTGAAGTGTTGCTTTCCAGTATTTTAGACATATAAATATTTTGGAAATAAGAAGTGTACTGCTCAGGGCGCATTCCTTTAAAATATTGTTCCCGTGTAGGATTTGTCATTTCTTGATCTCCGGCAGGTTTTATATTTATGAATTGTAGCATGCTGGCAAGGTAATCGGCTGCTAAAAATGCTCCTTTTTCTCCTGTAGCACGTCCCTCAGTCCAATCCGAAGCTAAAAATTCAAGTTGTGCTTTTACCGATTCTTTATCTATGGCATCTAATCCTTTTTGAAGAGATGGGTCTTGTGCAAAAAGGCTGTTACTGAAAAATAATAAACAAATAAATGATTTAAAAATAAATGAAGTTGTTTTCATGATGAATTTTTTTTAAGTTTCAACTTTTTTGACTGTATTAAAAGTAAAAGGTTTAAAGTTTTTTAAATTAGCATGTTATAATGATGAGTTGTTTTTTGGATATCGTAAAAATTTTAAATATTGGATTTATACTGAATTAATTAAACAATACATTGCGCTTTTTATATATCAAAACTAACGATTTATGGAATATTTAAATACTAAAATTATTGGAACAGGGAGTTATATCCCCGAATATAAGATCGAAAATAAAGATTATTTTAAAAATACTTTTTTTGAAAAAGACCAATCCTTAGTAAAAGGATCTGGAGAAGAAATAGTTGCTAAATTCAGGGATATTACGGGAATTGTTGAAAGGCGCTGGGTAAAGAAAAATCAAACAGCCTCTGAGATTGCAACATATGCAGCTAAAAAAGCAATTGAATCTGCGGGTGTTGATTCAGAAACCATAGATCATATTATAGTTGCTACTAATTTCGGAGATGTATTGGAAGGTACTATTCAGATAGATTTTTTGCCCAGCCTGGCAGCCAGGGTAAAGCAACAATTAGGTATTGTAAACCCGGCTTGTGTTGCTTATGATATTGTTTTTGGATGCCCTGGATGGATTCAGGGTATTATTCAGGCTGATTCGTTTATAAAATCAGGATTAGCAAAACGAGTTTTGATCATAGGTGCTGAAACACTTTCGCGTATTGTTGATATTTATGATCGTGATACGATGATTTTTTCCGATGGTGCAGGAGCCGCAATACTTGAGGGTGTTGTTTCTGATAAAAAATCAGGGATATTATCTTCGGCCACTGTAACCCATACAAAAGATGAAGCTTACTATTTATATCTGGGTAAATCTAATAAGCCCGATAGCGACCCGCGAGTAAGATATATTAAGATGCATGGGCGTAAAATTTATGAATATTCTATTTCTAATGTCCCTAAAGCCATACAATCAGCATTGGATAAAACAGACATTCCTGTAGAGAAAGTTAAGAAAATCATTATCCATCAGGCTAATGAAAAGATGGATGAAGCAATAGTTCAACGGTTTTTTAGGTTATATGGCATTAAGCCAAATATAAAAGATGTAATGCCTATGAATATTCAAAAATTAGGAAATAGTTCTGTGGCAACCGTACCAACCCTTTACAACATGATTCTTAATGGTCAAATCAAAGATCATACGATTGAAAAAGATGATATTATTGTTTTTGCTTCAGTAGGAGCAGGGATGAGTATTAATGCTTTGGTTTATAAGCAATAAAATTACTTATCATTGCTCCATACCAAAGCTGCCGCACCTAAAATAGCTGCATCGTTTTCGGGTAGCGAGGATGATAAAAGTTTTACTTTATTTTTAAAGATTGGAAAATTGAATTCCTCCATATATTTTTTGGTGGGTTCGAAAATTAATTTTCCGGCATTAGCCATTCCTCCTGCAAGAAATATTGCTTCGGGACTAATTATAGTAATGGCATCGGCTAGTTTCATTCCCAGAATTCTCCCGGTAAATTCAAAAGCTTCGATAGCCAGTTGATCACCATTCATGGCTGCTTTGTATATTTGTTCCGAAGTGATTTGGTTATATGAATAATCGCGCAGTATACTATCTATTTTTGCTTTAGACAAGAACTTTACTACCGTTCGTTTTAATCCTGTTGCTGAAACATAAGTTTCAAGGCAACCTTTTTTACCACAACCACATTCTCGGCCATTATGGAAAACTGTTGTGTGTCCAAATTCTCCTGCAAAACCGTCGTGGCCTAAAATTAATTTGCCATTAGCCACAAATCCGCTTCCCAGGCCGGTTCCCAGGGTAATCATAATAAAGTTTTTCATGTTTTTGGCACCACCATAAGTCATCTCGCCTACAGCAGCTGCATTGGCATCATTAGTGATGTATACCGGAAGGTTAATTTTTTGATTTAGCATTTTTGTTATAGGAACAATCCCTTTCCAACTTAAGTTGGGTGCATGTTCAATTGTCCCTTTGTAGTAATTCCCGTTTGGAGCACCAATTCCTACTCCTGCTAATGAATGTTTAGAGTCGAGCCCTGCAGTAGCATGATTAATACGCTCCGACAAAAAGTTTATAAAATCTTTAATATGTTGATAGTTTTTTGTAGGAAATGATTCTCTTAATGTAACCTCTCCGTTTTCATCCACTAATCCATACGAAACGGTGGTTCCTCCAATATCAATCCCAATGGCAAGTTTTTGCATGCTTTTAATTTAATGTTTTAAAAATTGTATTACCCTCACAAAAATACAAATATTGATTTGGATTTGTTATCTTTAACCTGACATATTCAAAAATATTATCTTTTTAAATATTTATGAATAGTAAAGGATAACCTTAACAAGAAATAGTAATACTTAATAAAACTAATGATGATTTCTTCGTTAAACGATTAATTCATTAATTTTATGAAATATTTTACAACTGAATCAGGTAAAATCTAAATAATAAATTAAGTGTATTATGAATAAGTTGGCCAGAAAAGTAGAAAAAATTATTATTTATTCTCTTATTGTAATGATGGCAGGCATCCTTTTACTTGCTACAGTGGAGTTAGGGTATTACCTGATAAGAAGTATTATCGGCTCAGATTATCTATTGCTTGATTTAGATGATTTAATGGATCTTTTTGGTGTTTTTATGCTGGTTTTAATCGGAATTGAGCTTTTAGATACTATTAAAGTTTATTTACGAAGTAATATTGTGCATGTAGAAGTAGTTGTACTGGTTGCCATAATTGCTCTTGCAAGGAAAGTAATTGCTTTAAAAACAGAAAATATGGATGGCGAAAAGATTATTGGGATTGGTGTTTTAATTGTTGCGCTTGGTGTTACTTATTACCTGATAAAAAAAGCCGGCCTGTTAGCCTGTAAAATGGATGATGATGAAGTAGTGGATCCTGCCAAAGAGTTGGAGAAAGGTGATGAAGATTAATTTTAACTTAAATTTATTTTTTGGCAATATTTTTGTTCTCATATAATATCTAATGTTTAATAATTTAAAAGAATGAAAACTCTTTTTCCATACATTTTACTTTTAGGTTTATTTTTTGTATTTTCTACTATAACTTATGCACAAAAAAAAGTTAAAGAAATTAAAATTAACAACATTGAAGGCACTGCCCTGGGTAACGATAATGAGACACCTGCCCAGGTAACCCATCGTGCCATTAACGAGGCAAAAGTTGAAGCATTAAAACAAGCTGGTGTAGAAGAAAGTATCGCTTCTTTTACCGATTATTTTCAGGCAGAAGATAACGATCGATATGAAGAGCTTTTTACATCTGATATTCTTTCTGATATCAGAGGTGCAGTTAAAAATGTTGAAATTGTTGAAGAAAACCGTTCTATTGATGAATCAGGGAGAATTAAAGTGCATGTACGTATAAATTGTACTGTTGTCAAATATATAAGTGAAAAAGATGTTGCCTTTGATGCCTGGGTTGATGGTATAGGAATGTTTTATCCCAACGATTCGAACCTGAAATTTAAAATCAAGCCATCGAAAGATTCTTTTGTTAAAATATTTATTTTTAGCGAAACCGATGCTTTTCAGCTTTTTCCAAACGAATATGAACCATCTTATTTATTAAAAGCCAATCAGCAATATTTTTTCCCATCGGAGCTAATGGATTATACACTTTATACCGGTAAAAAATCCGAAATCCATCGTATGGTAATGGTATTTATGAAAGAGGAAATTCCCTATACTCGCGATGTGGAGTATAAAAGTATTATCGACTGGATATTCTCCATCCCTCCCGATATGCGTATTATTAAGTCGTTTGGTTTTAGCGTGGTGAATGAAGAAAAAATGAAGGATTGATATTAGCGAATTATTCTCTGCTTTTTAGGTTAACTTTTTTCCGTATTAAAGCAAGCCCATCACGTAAAGGTAAAATTACTTTTTCAATACGGGCGTCATATTTTATAAACTTGTTAAATTCAATAACACCTTTGGTGTATTCATCATCGGGCGATTCCATTTCTATTACTTTCCCGCTCCAAAGCACATTATCGGCTAAAATAAATCCGCCGGGTTTTACAAAATCAAAAATCTTTTGATAATAATTCAGGTACTCCCTTTTATCTCCGTCAATAAAAACCAGGTCGAATTTTTCATTTATCTGTGGTATGATTTCTAATGCATTGCCAATATATAGTTTAACCTGTTTATCAAGTCCTGCTTTTTGAATATATTTCCTGATAAAACGTTCCAGCTCATCATTGATCTCAATGGTATGTAGTATACCGTTATTTGATAATCCTTTAGCTAAGCATATGGCCGAATACCCTGTATAAGTACCTATTTCAAGAATTTTTTGGGGACGGATCATTTTACTGATCATTTCTAAAATTTTTCCCTGTAAATGCCCTGAAAGCATCCGTGGGCGTAAAATTTTTAAATTGGTTTCGCGATTCAGTTCTGCCAAAACCGGATCTTCAGGGTCGGAATGGTTAAGAATGTAATCTTCTATATGAAAATAAAAATCAGACATGGAGATGAAATTTTTAATGCCTAAAGTACCTTTATTACAAAAATTGGAAAATGTTTAATTTCCTTATATAAATAATTTCAGGCATTTTTTTACTGATAAATCAACATTGATAATTGTTTTTCGTTTAGTACTTCATTGGCAATTTCCTGCAAATCTTCAACAGTTATGGCTTCTATTTTTTGGCGTATATCTTCCAGTTGGTCAACCTTATTATATAATAAATAGCTTTTACCCATAGCCAGCAACAGGTTCGCATTATTCTCTGCATTGATGGCAATTTGGCCGAAAAGTTGCCGTTTTGCTTTTTTTAATTGCATCACTCCCAGCTTGGTTTCCCGTAGCCGGGCAAATTCTTTTTTTACCAGTTTGATGCTTTTTTCCAGATTTTCTTTATCGGTACCAAAATAGAGGGCAAAAATTCCCGTATCCGAATATGCCGTGTAATTGGATTCCACGTGATAAGCATATCCATATTTTTCGCGTAACAACAAATTTAATCTGGAATTGAGTCCCGGCCCACCCAGGATATTATCCAACAGGGTCATGCCGATTTTTTTCTTGTCGTGTGTATTGTAGGCAATGTTGCCCATGATACAATGCGTCTGGTGCGTTCTTTTTTTAATGATTTTAATTTCGGGCGTGTAGTTGTCGAATCTTATTCGTTGGTTAACTCTTGGGTTGGGTAGAATATTACCGAAATATTTACTCGCCAGCCGTATCAGTTTTTTAAACGGAATATTTCCCACCGAACAAAGCACCATTTCGTTGGTGTGGTAATTTTTACGGATAAACGATTCGATATCCGTTTTGGTAAACCTGCGTAAATCTAGTGGATTGCCCAGAATATTTTTTCCCAGTGGCTGGTTTTTAAATACCAGCTCCTCAAAATCATCAAAAATAAGCTCTGCCGGGTCGTCCTGGTACGACTTTATCTCTTCAATAATCACCTCTTTTTCTCGTGTAATCTCCTTTCCGGGGAACGTTGAATTGAAAGTAATATCGGCAATGAGCTCCATGGCGCGTTCGTAATCGTTTTTTAAAAACGAGGTATGAATGGTTGTATCTTCTTTGGTTGTATAAGCATTGATCTCGCCACCCACATCGTCGATGCGACTAAGGATATGGTATGCTTTGCGTTTTTTGGTACCTTTAAAAATGGCATGTTCAATAAAGTGCGCCATTCCATGTTCATGTTCTTCTTCGTCGCGCGAACCGGCATTAATAATTAACCCACAGTGCCCAACCGCTGAATCTGAATGTAAATGAATGATTCTTATTCCGTTCTCCAGTGTAAATCGCTCGTAATTCATCGCTATTTTTATCTGCTGCAAAATTATAAAAAACTATGAATCATAGATGTAAATGTTGGGGTAAATGATGCGATAAAAGATTTTTTAAAAATTGAGTGAAAATATTTTGTAAAAGCGATTTTTCCTTTATATTTGCACTCGCAATTGAGCAAAAAGGTGCCATAGCTCAGTTGGTAGAGCAACGGACTGAAAATCCGTGTGTCCTTGGTTCGATTCCGAGTGGCACCACAACCCCGACCAAGCGTTGGGGTTTTGTTTTTTATGGCTATGAAATATTATTGTTACCAATTATTTAGCAAAAGTTTGAATAGATATCGAGTAGTACTGTAAACCTGACCGCGTCAACGTTGGTAAATAATAATTTCATATTAAAATTTTTCGGAAATTTTTGTATCTTCAAATGGTTTTATTGGATTTTACCTTTAATGATTTTTGTGGTAGTTTAAAGGATTAAAGGTATTTTATAAAATTAATTATTATTACGCAAAACAGACACCTTACATATGGATACAGATGATTTATCAAGAGATGCTTATGATGGTATATTAATAGAAGCAGAGAAATTAACTCATGATTTGACTTTGCATTATGGATTGCTGTCCTATGATTGTAAAAATGAAACTGAATACATTGAAAAAGCTGAAAAGCTTACCAGGGAGTTTATGAAAATTTATGACAATGAATTGGATGATTTGTTTTGGGGTAATCCACCGGATAATGAAAGATTGGATTTTACACTCAAAAAAATATTAAAAAATATTGAGAAAATTAAAGCCATCCCGATTAAAAAACGGAATTATGATTTTTGAAATTGCTCAGATATATTATGATTATTAATTGGTTTGTTCAACATCCCAAATTAGCATATTAAACGAACATTTTTGCTATATTTGTTATAACAACGAGTTGGGGTTAAGTAAAAGAGTTTCTTCAGTTAGATTATAACTGGAAAATTATTAACTTTGAGTTATAAAATGTGAGGCATGAATTCTGAAAAGGAAAAAATAATAAAAGACCTAAAAGGAAGACTGTCAAATCATCTCAAAGATAATTTGGTAGATGTTATATTATTCGGGTCTCAGTTAACAGGGAAGAATTCTAAGGATTCTGATTACGACATTCTAATTGTAATAAAGAAAAAAAATGATTGGAAATTAGAAAGAAAAATTTCTGATATTTGTTATGAGATTGAATTAGAATATGATATTATGACTGATTCGCATATTTTAACAGAAAATGAACTCAACTTACCCCGAGGTAAACAACCAATATTTTATAATGCAATTAATCAGGGATATCACGTATGATTGAAGAAAATGATAGAAAAATATTGATTGATTATCGAATTGAACAAGCAAAGGAAACCATTAAAGTTTCAAGATTCTTAATTGACTCAAATCAATTAGCAGTAGCAGTAAATCGAATATACTATGGGATGTATTATGCTGTTACAGCATTGGCTATAAAATACAGATTCGAAACTTCAAAGCATTTTCAATTAATAGGGTGGTTTAACAAAAAATTTATTTCAACAGGAATTCTGAAACCATATTATGGAAAAATACTTCGAAATGCATTTCAAAATAGGACAAAAGGTGATTATGACGCATTTATAACCTTTGAAAAGGAAGAGGTAATTGAAATGCATAAAGAAATGATAGAGTTTATAAAAACCATTGAAGAAATTATCAGAGATAATAATTAAAACCTAACCCTGGTAGTTGGGGTAACCCGGCTGGAGCGAATCTACCTGCCGACCAAGCCTGGGGTTTTATTCATTTCTAAGCATGTTGAAAACAATATTTCCCCAGCTTACTCAAAAATTATATTTATCTAGATTTGTTCAGCAAGAAAACTGGTTAAGTTTTTTCTGGTGTGCTTAATTGCTTTCCATAAGTGGAAAATCAATTTAAACAAATTAGTGACTTTTCCCAAAGTGTTTAAATTCTGCAAACTCCTTATAATTAACAGGATATTTTTTATTATTTGTTGGCCAAATGCGTACTTTGATATTTAGTATATTTGTAAAAGTATTTAATAAAAAAAATTATGAGGGACTTGTTAAATACATTAAAAGAAAATAAGTTTTTTGAAACAAAAGAGAAAAATGTATTTATAAAAAATTTATATGGTAGTAATTATATTGTTGAAGTTTTAATTTACAATGAAGCTATTGGATATTTGAAGATAATTAATAGGAATGAATATTTTGAATTTGAATTCAATGGTGATAAATCAGTTTATAATCTGGAAGAGATATTAAGAAATGCTTATAATATAGCTAGCATTGTTCAGAACAGGATTAAAGAGAAACGATTATCTTTAAATAGAATACAATCACTCTTAAAACAGAAATATCCAGAATGGGCAATGTTTAAGTTCAAGAAAAAACACTACTACATAATTATAGTTCATGATAACAGATGGTTGCCTGTTTTCTAATCCGAAATTACGCTAACTGATAAATTTTAACTTTATAGAACCTATCCACCCAACTTATTAAGCAGCTTCCGCACATCTTCCACGGCATTTACATTGTATTTGGCCAGCGTATTTTTTAATCCTACCCGAATGGTGTACGATTTGGCGGGCAAATCCTGGAAAAGATACTCATCGGTCCAGTCATCGCCAATACCCAGTATAAAATCGTAGTGCGTATTGTTAATCTTATGCAACGCGGCACGACCTTTATTAATCCCGCTGTTTTTAATTTCAATCACTTTGTTACCTTCCAAAATTTCCAGGTTGTGGTTGGCTACCAGGCTGGTTAGGTCATACTTCAGCTCGTTGGCACGGATATTTCCCAGTTCGGGATCCGCTTTGCGGTAGTGCCACACGTACGAGTAATTCTTCTCTTCAATAAATGTTCCCGGTGTACGGTCTACATAAAATTCCAGAATGGGCTTGATATTCTCTTTCCAGTCGATCTTCATCTTCTCTATCAGTTGCCAATCCTTACCGGGATTTTTTATCCATACACCATGCTCAACAATCAGGGTGTATTTTTTCTTCTCGAACCATTTCGAAAAAGTATTTTTATCCCGTCCGCTAATGAGTACAATCTCGTTGGCCGGATCGGTAGCCAGCGAATCTAAAATATTGTAAAGGGCATTATCGGGCGAGGCATTCGCTGGTTTGTCTTTAAAACTTACCAG
>CAZSIC010000042.1:0-2439 GCA_964606845.1 uncultured Bacteroidales bacterium | reverse complement strand
CCGGCCATTTCGCTAAGAATAAGTACGCCTTTTTTGTCCACTTTCGAAGCTACAAACTCTTTGGCTACCAGGTTCATGCCGTCGCGGATAGGAGTGAGTAATCCAATTTCGCACGACGAGTAAAGGTCAATTAAGTTATCGAATGGCAATGCACGGTAAAAGTACCAGATTGGCGACCACGTGATGGTGGCAAATTTTCCGTTGATACGGCCAACCAACTCATCAATCTCGCTTTTCATTCGTTGGTACTGGTCAACATTTGAGCGCGAAGGTACGGCCAACATCACTAAAACAACTTTACCTCTGAACTGCGGATATTTATCCAAAAAATATTCAAAAGCCGACAGTCGTTTGGCAATCCCTTTGGTATAATCCAGCCGGTCTATCGAAAGTATAAGCGTAATATCCGGTGAGTTGAGGATATGTTTATCCAGCTGCTGCTGAATATCCGACTTGTCGCGTATCGATTTGCTATGGTGATGAATAGCAGCGTGGTGAAACTTGTCGTAATCGATTCCCATAGGGAAAGAGTCGGCTTTGGCTATGCGTGTATTTAAATTGATTTTATTAAAATTGATTTCGAATCCCAGCAATCGCCTTATCGAGCTAAAAAAGTGCCTTTCGTAGTCGTAGGTGTGGAATCCAATCAGGTCTGCTCCCAGCATACCTTCAATGAGCTCCATACGCCAGGGTAAAAGCCTGAAAACTTCGTAAGATGGAAAAGGAATATGCAGGAAAAAGCCAATGGAAACATCGGGACATTTATCCCGAATAAGTTTGGGTAGTAACAATAACTGATAATCATGAATCCAGATAGTGTCTCCTTTTTCACAATGCTGGGTAATAACATCAGCAAATTTCTGGTTTACTTTAAGGTAAGCTTCCCAGTAATCCTTTTTAAATTCGGCAAATTCGGTAAAATAGTGAAAAAGTGGCCAAATGGTTTTGTTGCTAAAACCATAGTAGTAAAGATCAACATCTTCTTTGGTCAGCGGCACGCCAATGCAGTCTTCTTTTTTTACCGCTTCGTTCACCTTTTTGTCAAGTTCTTTCGATAAATCCTCTTCGGCCAGGCCGGTCCATCCAATCCATTTGCTTTCGTAAGCTTTGTGAACAGATTTCATGCCTGTAGCCAACCCGCCAACACTGGCTTGGATATCCAGCTTATCATTTTCAATTTTTATATTTAAAGGAAGTCTATTGGAAACAATGATAATCTTACTCATATCTTTTATTTTTTGTATTATTTTTATAATGATTGGATATAATACATTTTTTTTATTAAAAATCAAATTATTTGTTAGAATTTTGTAAAACAATTTTAATACTAAATAGTTTATTGTATGGATAATCTGGATTATGGTGTAATTGGTAATTGTAAAAGTGCTGCGCTTATATCTAAGTATGGTTCAGTGGATTGGTGTTGTTTGCCCGAGTTTGATTCAACCTCGGTATTTGCCAAAATTTTAGATAAAGATATAGGTGGAAGTTTTGAGATTTTAGTTGATGACGATTATGAGATTACCCAATCATATATAAATAAAACCAATATTTTAGTTACTAAATTTCATCGTGGCAACGATCGTTTTGAGGTAGTTGATTTTATGCCACGCTACAGAAGCGAAGAAAACGGTTACTATTCGCCACCTGACATAATTCGATATATCAAATACCTCTCGGGAAAACCTGTATTCCGTGTAAAATATGATCCAAAGTTGGAGTATGCCAAACATCTTACCCAAACGACTATAAACAAGAAATATATCAAAAGCTATACTAAAAAAGGAAACTATAACTCAGTTTATCTTTATTCAAGCCTTGATTTTGGAGCCATTGTAAACCAGGAGCAAATTGAGCTAACCAGCGATGCCTATTTTTTGTTAAGCTATAATCAAAAAATTCTGGAGCAAAATGTAGAAAGAGCTTACCTTAAACTAGAGCGTACTAAAGTATATTGGTTAAACTGGTCGGAGCGCACCAGAAGGTATAAGAAATATAATGATGAAATTTTACGCAGTGCCCTTGTTTTAAAGTTATTAAGTTACATCAAAACAGGTGCTGTATTGGCAGCGGCTACAACCTCGTTGCCCGAAACGCTGGGCGAAATCAGAAACTGGGACTATCGTTTTTGTTGGATACGAGATGCCTCGATGGTAATTAAAGTAATGACCAGCCTGGGACATTATAATGTAGCACGCCGGTATCTCAATTTTGTTATTGATATTATTCCTGATAAGGATGAAAAAATTCAGATTATGTATGGCATCAATCGTGAGAAAAAATTAACAGAAAACATTCTTGAGCATTTGGCCGGATATGAGCATTCGGCTCCTGTTCGTGTAGGGAATGATGCATACCGGCAAAAACAGAATGATATTTATGGAATTTTAGTGGATGTTATTTACCAGCATTTTAGTATTTATGATACGTCGATGCAAA